>JACRCR010000160.1 GCA_016218925.1 Deltaproteobacteria bacterium
ACGAAGCGGGGTACGAGTCCCAAGGTTGTCAGCGTGTTGACGTGGTACCCGTAGAACGGCTCGAACAGAATCACCTCGTCGCCGGGCTCGAGCAGCGCGGTCGCGGCAATCTGGAAAGCGCCGGTGGCGCCGATGGTGACGACTATCTCGCTGTCCGCGTCGTAGTTGAGACCGGCCGTACGCATCCTCGCAGCCAGCGTGCGGCGCAGAGCCTCGACTCCCTCGCATCGTGCGTAGGTGTTGAACCCCTCGGCGACGGCGCCGCCGACCGCGCCGGCCACCGCGTCCGGCACCGGCGTGTCGCAGATGCCCTGCGCGAGGTTGATGCCGCCGACCTTGGCGCATTCGACCGTCATCGCGCGGATGGCGGACTGGGCCAGGCCCTGGATGCGCGGATTGAGCTTCCTGGCCATGGGGGCGATCTCAGAACTCCTCGTCTATCGCCGCGAGATCTTCGAACGCCGGCTCGCGGCCTTCGCTCTTGGCGACGAAGGCCTCTTTCATGTCGGCGGGCTGAAAC
Source organism: Deltaproteobacteria bacterium (assembly GCA_016218925.1). GTDB lineage: Bacteria > Desulfobacterota > Binatia > UBA1149 > CAITLU01 > CAITLU01. The sequence goes on from JACRCR010000160.1 coordinate 521, forward strand.
ATGCCGGTCTGCCAGACCGCGATCTGGCGCAGGCTGTCGGCGATGGTGTGGTCGCGGCCGTAGTTCAGCATCTCCTTGGAGCCCCACACCGCAAGCGGCGAGCGCCGCGCGATGTCGACGGCAATGCCAGTGACCGCGTCGAGCAGCTCGGCGTGGTCATCGAACAGCGCGTTGACGAATCCGCACGCTGCGGCCTCGCCGGCCTTCAGGCGCCGCCCGGTGTAGGCCAGCTCGCGGGCCAGTCCTTGCGGCATGCAGTAGCCGAGACGCGGAAACGTGCCGACATCGGCGGTCATGCCGATGTTGATTTCCTGGATGCAGAAGAATGCGTCGCGGGTGGCGTAGCGCATGTCGCAGGCCGACACCATGTCGACGCCGCCGCCGATGCAGCCGCCCTGCACGGCGGCGAGGATCGGTACGCGCGCTTCGTCGAGGCACGAGAAGGTCTGCTGGAGTCGCAGCACCAGACGCATCAGGTTGGCACGCGCACGCCCTGGTTCCTTGCTCGACAGGTCGGGACCGGAAGCGAACACCGACAGGTCCATGCCCGCGGTGAAATGCTTGCCGGTCGACGACAGTACGATCGCGCGCGCGGTCCCCTCGCGATCGATCGAGCGAACGATCTGCGGCAGTTCACGCCAGAACCCGCGGGTCATCGAATTCATCGCCTGGGGGCGGGAAAGCTGGACGTGGGCGACCTTGTCCTTGATCTCGACGTTGAAACACTCGTAGGCCATTGGTTTCTCCTTGAAGCTTGAAGCCGCGCGGCAATCTATCACGGGTGCCGGATCAGGAAACCGCGGCGGCAAGCCGGCTGCGCGCGTTTCAATCGTCGTCAGTGTCTTGAAGTCCGGCTCTGCGCAGGATCTCGGCTCTGGCCGCGTCCACCGTGCGCTGCGCCGCCTCGATGACCTGGGCGACCTTGCGCAAGGCCTGCTCGCCGGCCCTGCGCGCGACTCTCTCGGCCTCGAGCAGCGCGTCCTCGATGCGTTGATGGGCCTGCGCTTCCAGCTCTTCCACGCGGATCCGAGTGTCGTGCAGAGCCTCGGCCAACGTGCTCCCGGTCGTCGCGTCGGATTGGTCCGCCAATCTGCGCGCTTCGGCTTCCAGTTCGCGCAGGCGCCGGGCGGTCTCGCTGTCGTTTCCGGGTCGCGGCGGTGGCTGCTCGTGCAGCGGCGCGAGCGGTGCGGCGTCAGTCTCTATTCGCCGCAATTCGCTCTCGCTCGATTCCTCGCCGGGAAGGTCGGCCGCGCGCAGCGACCACAATTGCACGCGGCCGATGTCCTTCAGCGAATGCTGGCGCAGGTTGCGAAAGACGAAACGCGGATCGTGCTCCAAGGCACTGTGCACGTCCTCACTGACGACGACGCTGCCGGGAAAGGCGACGTGCACGATGCGGCTGGCGAGGTTTACGACGGCGCCGAACACGTCGCCGTCGCGTTCGAGCACGCGGCCGCTGGCCAACGCGACACGGACGTCTGAGAAGTACTCGTCGCGCCGGTACGCGTCGGTCAGCGCCAGCGCCAGCTCGACGCCGTTGCGTACGTCGTCTGCCATGAACAGCACTTCGTCGCCGATCAGCTTGACGACACGGCCGCCATGCGCGGTGACGACGTCGTAAGCGATGGTTTCGAAGCGGCCGACTACCTCGGCAAGCTGGTGGTTGGGCAACTCGCGGGTCTGGGCGGTAAACCCCACCAGATCGGCAAACCCCACGCAGACCCTCTCTCCTTGCTCGGCGGTCGCGCGAACGATGCGGCGCCGCGCGGCCGTGGCAAGATGCCGGCGCCACACATTCTCGAGGATGCTCGGCATCAGCGGAACCACGTGAGCCGAGCGCAGTACGGCGCTGCTGGCCGCAACCGGCGCGTCGGTCGTGCTCTGGCCCGTGACGCCGGCGTGACTGGCGCCGTCGCTCCGGCCGGCGGACTGCCCCTCGACCGCGTCGACCTGGGCGGCCGCGATCCGGTTCAGCGAGGATCCGACGACGCGGGCCATCTGCAGAGCCAGGGTCTGATCGAGCGCACCGACGTCGATGAAGTGCACCACCGCTGCGAGCATGCTGACGTCGGCGGCGGTAAACAGACGCTCTTTCGGTCGCGGATCGGGGAATCCGAGCGCGCGCCAGAACGCCAAAATGCGGTCGGCTCCGAGACCCGCCTCGGCCGCCGCTTCGGTGAGGTCGAAACGAGGCTCCTCGTTGGCGACGAGGTGTTCGAGCGCGACCAGTTCGAGCGTTCCCTCGGCCTCGGCGCGCTCGACCCTCTCTCGCGCGACGCCCAACGCGAGCACTGCCTCCCGCAGCGCGTTGCCGTCTTCGCTCACGAAGGGACCCCCGGCTGGATGGCGACCGAGCACCAGCACTGCCTCGCGCAGCGGCGTTTGCCCGACCGGATTCTTCGCGTTGGCAACCGAGCACCTCCGGCAGTGACGCGCACTGCGCGAGGCCCTAGATGTACCAACGGCATCGATAAGTCGATACAACTGCCGCGGCCTGGGCGGCGTCCGCGGGGCCGGCTCGTTTCCAGTTCGCGCGGCGGCGTCAGCGCCGAAGGAGGACCACCATGCATCCTGCCGAACCAGTCTCTGATCTGCCTCGTGCGTCCGCGCCCTCGTCGCGCCGCGTGGTCATCGTCGGTGGGGTGGCCGGCGGCGCGTCGTGCGCGGCGCGCCTTCGCCGCCTCGACGAGAGCTGCGAGATCGTGGTGCTCGACCGCGGCCCGTACGTCTCGTTCGCGAACTGCGGTCTTCCCTACTACGTCGGCAACGTGATCACCGACGAGGTCTCGCTGCTGGTGGCTTCGGCGCAGATGTTCCGTGATCGCTTCAACATCACGGTGCACACCGAGACCGAGGCGCTTTCCGTCGACCGCGACGCACGTTCGCTGCGCGTGCGAGATCTGCGCAGCGGCCAGGTCCGGGAAGAGCACTACGACGCGCTGGTGCTGGCGCCGGGGGCGGCGCCGATCCGCCCTGCTCTTGCAGGTGTCGACGCGCCGGGGGTATTCGCGGTGCGCAGCATTCCCGACACCCGGCTGATTCGCGCCTGGATCGACCAGCGGGCGGTCAAACGTGCAGTCGTCGTCGGCGGCGGATTCATCGGTCTGGAGATGGTCGAGAACCTGCGCCACCGCGGGCTCGAGGTGACGGTGCTCGAAAAGCTCGGCCAACTGATGCCGCCTCTCGACGCGGAGATGGCGGTGTGGGTCGCGGACCACTTGCGCGAGAAAGGCGTCACGCTGTGCCTCGGCGACGGGCTCGCAGCCATCGAGGCGCAAAGCGGCGGCGCGCTGGTCGTCGTGGCGGAGAGCGGCGCGCGAATCGAGACCGACCTGGTTATTCTCGCGATCGGTGTACGACCGGAGACCACGCTCGCCAGGCAGGCGGGTCTGACCATCGGTCCTCGCGGCGGCATCGTCGTCGACCCGCGTATGTGCACCGGCGACCCGAACATTTATGCGGTCGGTGATGCTGTCGAGGTCCACGACGTTCTGACCGGACAGGAAACGGTGTTGCCGCTTGCAGGGCCCGCCAACCGTCAGGGCCGCATCGCGGCGCAAGCGATCGCCGGACGGCCGGCCGCGTTTCGTGGCGTGCAGGCCACCGCAGTTGTCGGCGTCGTCGGCATGACGGTGGCATCGACCGGAGCGAGCGAGAAAGGCCTGGTGCGTGCGGGTGTCAAGAACTTCGCCAAGGTGTACCTGCATCCGGGCCATCACGCCGGGTACTATCCGGGCGCCAGGGCGATCCATCTCAAGCTACTGTTCTCGGTGCCTGACGGCAGGGTGCTGGGTGCGCAGGCAGTGGGTTTCGAAGGTGTCGAGAAACGAATCGACGTCGTTGCCACTGCGATCCAGTTCGGCGCGACGGTCGATGATCTGGCCGACGCAGAACTGTGCTACGCGCCGCAATACGGCGCCGCCAAGGATCCGGTCAACATCGCGGGGATGATCGCGCAGAACGTGCTGTCGGGCGATATGGTGCTGGCGCCGTGGGACGGGGTGAGTGACACCGACGCGTTGCTGGTCGACGTCCGCGAGCCCGAAGAATATGCAGCGGGACACCTCCCGCGCGCGATCAATGTGCCGCTGTCCACCATGCGCGAGCGCTACGCGGAGCTTCCTCGCGAGCGCGAAGTGTGGCTGTGCTGCGGGGTAGGCCAGCGCGCCTACTACGCGACGCGGTTCCTGGCGCAGAAAGGCTATCGCGCCCGCAATCTGTCGGGTGGATACACGACCTACGGTTCGCTGAAGAGGGCGGGCCTGATCGGATCCGAATGAATGAACGCGGCGAAAAAAAACCGGGCAGCCACGGGGGGAATGGCTGCCCGGCGATGAGACCGGAGACCGCGGTTCGGTGGAGGGAACCTTTGCCGCGACCGTCTTTCCGGTTCCTGGACGGTGAGGGGTAACACCATCCAGGGGCGCGACGTCCGGAAGAAAAAGGAGGGGAGAAACTTCCGTTACGTCTGCCTTCGCAAGCGTAGACGGCTACTCCTCGCTTTCATTCGAGGTCTGCCTGGAAAATTTATGACCCGCAGCGGGACTTTCGTTTGTTGTCGAGCCTGATCAGATCCCGAGGAAGAAGCGCCGGCGCGATCGGCCTGCTGATCGGCGCCTTGGTGTCGAGTCCGGTCGGTGTTGCGGCGGCCGCCGCCGCGGCGCCCAGTCGTCTGGTGTCTCTGGTTCCCTCGATCACCGAGACGCTGTTTGCGCTCGGGATCGGCGAGCGCGTGGTCGGGGTCTCGGCCTCCTGCGATTTTCCGGAGCCGGCAAGGACGCTTGCCAAAGTCGGTACATTCACCGCGCCGGTGGCGGAGGCGATCGTAGCGCTGCGCCCGGATCTGGTGCTCACATCGCCGAGCCCCGGCAACCAGAGCGCGGTGCGCGCGCTCGAGCGGGCTGGGGTCCGCGTCGCGGTGGTTTATGGAGACGGCGGCATCGAGGAGGCCAGACAGGGGATGCTCGCGGTGGCGGAGGCGGCCGGCGAGGGCGCGCGCGGGCGCGACCTGGTTGCCAGCATCGACGCTGAACTCGAAGCCGTGCGCCACGCGGTGGCCGGACTGCCGCGACCGAAGGTCGCAATTGCGGTGGGTCGTGAGCCGCTGATCCTGGCCGGGCCGGCAAGCTATCTCGGAGAACTGGTGACTGCGGCCGGGGGCGACAACGTTGCCGACGCTGTGGGCGGGCGCTGGCCCCAGGTCGGTCTGGAGTATCTGGTGGAGCGGCGCCCCGAGGTTATCTTCGACTTGTCTATTTCGATGGAAGAGGCTGACAGTTCTGAGCAATCGCCGAGTGCGATGGACCGTGAGAAAGCCCTGATGCAGGCCTGGGCAAGGCTCGCTTCGGTTCCTGCCGTAGCCGAGCGGCGGGTCTACGCCGGCGCCGGAGGATGCGCGCGCGCGCAGCGGGGTTCGCCGCTGCTCAGGCCCGGCCCGCGTCTTGGGCAAGCCGCGCGGCTGCTCGCCGCCAGGCTGCACCCCGAAGTGTCGGGGCTGGCCGGGTCGGAGCGTTGCAAGTGACCCGAGGCCGGCGTGCGCGCCGACTGACTCAGGCCCGTCTGACAGTGGGGCTCGCAGCCTGCGTCGTCGCGATGCTGGCGGCGATGGCGGTGGGCCTGCTGATCGGCAGCGTCCCGCTCGATTTCTCGGCGGTGTGGGCTGGCGACGGCGGCGCCCGGACGATCCTTTTCGATCTTCGTCTGCCCCGGGTGCTGCTCGCGGCGATGGCTGGAGCGGCCCTGGCCGCGTCCGGCGCCGCCCTTCAGCCGACACTTCGTAATCCACTGGCAAGTCCCGAGATTATTGGTGTTTCTGGTGGTGCGGCATTGGCCGCTGTCGCCTCGATAGCGCTGCTTCCGGCAACCACTGTGAGTCACATCGCAGTGCCGGTTTTCTCGTTCGCCGGTGCCGCGGCCTCGAGCGTACTGGTCTACCGCCTGGCCCACGTGCACGGCCGCCTGGACCCTTACACGCAGGTTCTGCTCGGGGTCATCTTCAACACCTTCGCGGCCGCACTGATCCTGTTGTTGAGCGCGATCGTCGACTTGCAGCGATCTCACTCGATCGTGTTCTGGATGATGGGCGGAATCGCCATCGAGCCTTATTCGCTGCTGGCGGTGGTTGCCGCCGCGGTGCTCGGAGCGGTTGCGGTGCTGCTGCGCGACGCTCATTCCCTCAACCTCCTGTCGCTCGGGGATGAGACGGCGCGCAGCCTCGGGGTGGATGCCGACGGGGTGCGCCGACGCGTCTTCATGGCCTCGGCTCTGCTGGTCGGCGCGGTGGTCTCGCTGTGCGGCATCATCACCTTCGCGGGTCTGGTGGTGCCGCACGTGCTCCGGCGACTGCTCGGCAGCGACTGCCGCCTGCTGTTGCCCGCGTCCTTCTTCGGGGGCGCGGCCTTCCTGGTCGCCTGCGACGCGCTGGCCCGCTGGGTGAGCGCACCCGCCGAGCTGCCGGTTGGTGCCATCACGGCCCTTGCCGGGGCTCCCTTCTTCGTCTACCTGCTGCGCCGCCGCCCGCTGCGCGAGGAGGCACTGTGAACGACCGGGCTCCCGGTGCGGCGGCCGCTGCCGCCGCGCCGCCGGCGCTTCGACTCAGCGGGGTCTCGTTCGGATACCGCGCCTATGGAGGAGGCGGAGAGCGACTCGTCGACATCTCGCTCGAGGTGAAGAACGGCTCGAGCCTCGCGATCGTCGGCCCCAACGGATCCGGCAAGACCACGCTGCTTCGCCTCGCAGCCGGTGAACTGACCGCGCAGGAGGGATGCGTGCAGGCGTGCGGGCTCGAGCCCGCACGTTCGCCGCGCCGTCATCTCGCGCGTCGGGTAGCAGTGGTCAGCGCGCAGACTCTTGTCGGCTTTCCCTACTCCGTCGAAGAAGTTGTTCTGATGGGAAGGGCCCCGCACGTCGAAGGCTTTCGTCTCGAATCCGACCGCGATCTGGAACTCGCGCACGCTGCGATGCAAGCGATGGACGTGCTGGCGCTGGCGGAGCGAATCTTCGACAGTCTCTCGAGCGGCGAGAAGCAGCGCGTGGCAGTGGCGCGAGCGCTGACACAGCAGCCCGAGCTGCTGCTCCTCGACGAGCCCGGCGCCTTCCTCGACATCAAGCACCAGGTCGCCCTCTATGAGCTGCTGCGCAGGCGCTGCCTCGAAGAGGGATTGACGGTGGTATCGGTGCTCCACGACCTCAACCTCGCGGCCCTGTATTTCGAGCGAGTAGCCATGCTCTTTCGCGGACGGCTTTTCGCGTACGGAACTCCTGACGAGGTCATCACCTACGCCAACGTGCGCGAAGTCTACGAGACCGACGTCTACGTCGACCGCAACCATCTCACCGGCCAGCTCAACGTCCTCCCGCTACCGCGCGCAGTCCGTTGAAAAAGGCCCACGAGCGCGAGCTGGCGACGCGCGAGGATCACGCCTGTCTGTTGAGCCTCGCCCCTCACCAGCTCGGGGCTCGTGGTCGCGGATCCTGGTCGCTACGACGTACCTCCGGTACGCCTCCGCGCCCAGGACCCGCGCCCGCCTTGCATCTGGACCTTTTTCAACGGACTGCGCGGATGAGTTTGTCAGAGGAGCGCGCGCGTCAGCGTCCATGCGCAGACTCGAGCGAGCAGACGGCGAAGAAGCAGGCTTGGAGAAATTGACTTGCTTAAGTGCGAATGTTAACCGGATTAGCCGCCACGATATCAACGCCTCTCATGCAGTTCGATTACGCCAACGTACTGGTCTTCCTCGGTCTCGGCGCTTTTCTGTGCGCCTTGATGATGTACCTGGGCGCGCTGCTTCGCCCCGCCAATCCCGAGCGCGCCAAACTGACGACGTACGAGTGTGGAATAGAGGTCGAAGGATCCTCGTGGATCAACTTCAACATCCGTTTCTACGTCGTCGCGCTGGTGTTCGTGATCTTCGACGTCGAGGTCGCGTTCGTCTATCCGGTAGTGACCGTGTTCAAGCAGTGGGTCGCCGATGGCCACGGCTTGTTCGCGCTGTCCGAGATAGTTCTGTTCATCGCGATCCTCGTGTGCGGTCTCGTCTACGTGTGGTGCAAGGGCGATCTGGACTGGATGAAGGCGGTGACTCCGTCTCCGGTACCGGCGCCGTCTTCCGCTTCGACGGCACGCGGCGTTGCGCCGGTGGCGCAGGGAAGGGCCGATGTCGCTGCTTAACACCGTGCCCGAGATGGTGCTGACCACGAAAGTGGATCAACTCCTGAACTGGACCCGCAAGTCCTCACTCTGGTACATGCTGTTCGGCCTTGCGTGCTGCGCCATCGAGATGATGCAGACCGGAGGACCGCGCGCCGATCTCGATCGCTTCGGAATGGCGCCGCGCGCCACGCCGCGCGTGTCGGATCTGATGATCGTCGCCGGCACGCTGACGCTCAAGATGGCACTGCGCACCAAGGTTCTGTACGAGCAGATGCCCGATCCGAAGTACGTGTTGTCGATGGGCAGCTGTTCGAACTGCGGAGGCCTCTTCCAGCTCGCGTACTCGGTGTGCGACGGAGTCGACAAGGTGATTCCGGTGGACGTCTACGTTCCGGGATGTCCGCCGCGGCCTGAGGCGCTGACCGAAGGCCTGATGCTGCTGCAAAAGAAGATGATGCAGGAGCGCTGGCTGGTGCGTGAGCCGCGGCCGCGCGCCGGCGCTGCCCGCGCCTGAGGCCGGAGAGGCCGGAAATGACCGCCAGGGGCCTATGAACACAGCGGCGATCCAACAACTTCTCCACGAGCGCTTCGGTTCCGGCGTGGGTCCGGTCGAGAGCGCGCGTCTGAGCGACGCGGTCGAAGTCGATCCCCTGTCGGTCGACGAGATAGCGTTGTTTCTGCGTGACCAGCCCGATCTCGCCTTCGATTGCCTGAACAACCTTTCCGGTACCGACCGGCCCGCGCGCGGCAAGATCCAGGTCACCTACGAACTGTTCTCGTATGTTCACCGCCATGCGTTCGTGCTGAAAGTGGATGCGCGGCGCGACCGCCCGCAGGTGAAGACCGTCGAGAACGTGTGGCCGGCCGCCAACTGGCTCGAGCGTGAGGTCTACGACCTGCTCGGCGTGGTGTTCCTCGGCCACAGCGACCTGCGCCGCCTGTTGCTGCCCGACGACTGGATCGGCTACCCGCTGCGCAAGGACTACGTCGAGGCGCCCGAGTACCACGGCATCTCCACGGTGCGCGAAAGCATACTCGCGCTACCGGAGCGAAGGTGAACGCGTTGCTGAACAGAACGGCGCGCGGTGGGTCACGGAAAAGGCGAGAGCGATGTCGCTAGAACTCGAGTTCGACGACGGACGCGAAGTCTTCGCGACCGAAGAGATGACCCTCAACATGGGTCCGCAGCACCCGAGTACGCACGGCGTGCTGCGCTTCATCATTCGCGCCGACGGTGAGGTGATGCGCTCGGCCAAGGCCGACGTCGGCTATCTGCACCGTTCGATCGAGAAGATCGCCGAGAAGGTCGGCTGGCACGGCTTCATGCCCTACACCGATCGCGTCGACTACGTGGCGGCGATGACGACCAACCAGGCCTGGGCGATAGCCGCCGAAGCTCTCGGCGGTGTGACGGTTCCGCGACGCGGCGAGTACTGCCGCGTGATCGCCGCCGAACTCGGCCGCATCTGTTCGCACCTGCTCGCCGCTGGCGCGATGGGGATGGACATCGGCGCGATCACCCCGTTCACCCACGCGGTACGCGAGCGCGAGCTGATCAACGACCTGCTCGAAGAACTGTGCGGAGCGCGTCTGACGTTCAACTACATGCGGATCGGAGGTGTGGCCTGGGATCTCCCGCCCGGCTTCGATGCCAAGGTGCTGCGTTTCCTCAACCACTTCGAACCCTATGTCGACGAACTCGACGATCTGCTGTCGAACAACAAGATCTACATCGAACGTCTGGCCAACGTCGCCGTGGTGTCGCGCGAGCGCGCCATCGCCTACTGTCTGGTGGGTCCCAACCTTCGCGCCAGCGGCGTCAGGTACGACATCCGCAAGCACCTGCCGTACAGCGTCTATCCCGAGTTCGACTTCGAGGTGCCGATCGGCACCGGCCGCCACGGCAGCGTCGGCGACTGCTGGGACCGCTACATCGTGCGCCTCGATGAAATGCGCCAGTCGGCCAGGATACTGCGTCAGGCGCTGGAGGGGCTGCCCGAAGGGCCGGTGATCGCCAAAGTGCCGCGCAACTACAAGCCCGCCGCCGGCGAAGTCCACGTTCACGTCGAGACCCCGCGCGGCGACCAGAGCTGGTACGTGGTTGCCGACGGCACCGAGTATCCCTACCGCGTCCACATTCGCACCGGCTCGTTCGCGGCGATGTCGATCATCGAAGAACTCAGCCGAGGCCTGATGGTCGCCGACCTGGTCGCGCTGATCGCCAGCTTCGACATCGTTGCGCCGGAGGTGGATCGCTGATGCGCGCTTATCTCGACGCCGTCGCGGCCGGCTACCCGTCAACGTCGCCGGCTCTGGTGTACCTGCTCGGGATGCTGGCGTTCGGCGCGCTGGTGGTGTTCGTGTTCATCCTGCCGGTGGCGGGCATAACGAGTTGGGTGGAGCGCCGCGTGTGGGCTCGCATCCAGTCGCGCATCGGTCCCAACCGTGTCGGTCCCGGTGGCTTCCTGCAGTGGCTTGCCGACGGGCTGAAGAATCTGCTCAAGGAAGACGTCATCCCGGCCGCCGTCGACGTGCCGATGTTCCGTCTGGCACCGTACGTGGTCGTGGCGGGGTTCTGCGCGGCGTTCGTCGCGCTGCCGTTCGCCGGCTCGCTGATCATCGCCGACCTCAACATAGGCATTCTCTACATCAGCGCGATCACGTCGCTGGTGGTGATCGGCATCCTGATGGCGGGCTGGTCGTCGAACAACAAGTGGTCGATGCTCGGAGGCATCCGCTCGGCAACGCAGATCATCTGCTACGAGATTCCGGTAGGACTGTCGATCTTCCCGGCCGTGTTGCTGTCGGGAACGCTGTCGATGCAGGGCATCGTGGCCGCGCAGGGCTGGGCACCTACTTCGTGGCACATGTTCCACAGTCCCTTCGCGTTCGTCGCGTTCGTGATGTTCTTCGTTGGAGCGCTGGCCGAAGGCAACCGCACGCCGTTCGATCTTCCCGAGGCCGACTCGGAGCTGGTGGCGGGCTTCGCCACAGAGTACAGCGGGATGCGTTCCTTGCTGTTCTTCCTGGCCGAGTGGGGAAACCTCTACGTGATCGGAGTGCTGGTCTCGACGCTCTTCATGGGCGGCTGGCAGGTTCCGCACTTCACCGACAACGCGGTCGTGCTCACGGTGGCGCAGTTCGCGACGATGTTCCTCAAAGCCTACTTCTGGGTCTTCGTGGCTATGTGGGTGAGGGCCACCTTGCCGCGCGTGCGCGTCGACCAGTTCATGACGCTGTGCTGGAAGTACATGGTTCCGATCGGGCTGGTCAACGTGATCGGCGCCGCCACCGTGATGGTCTTGCTTCCGGACGGCAGCATCGTGCTGCGCTTGATCATGGTGACCGTGGCCGTGGCGATCCTGGTCCAGTTCGCGCGACGTGTGCTGTTCCACCTGCACCGCGCCGACTACGGCAGGCTCGGACGCATCGGAGAGGGTGCGGCATGAAGCAGGTCGCTCGAGTCGGTGCTTGCAGCGTCACTTTGCCAGGGGGGCACCGGTGAGCGCCTACGTCGGTAACATCGTAGACAGCGTGACGTCGATCTTCGACGGCATGGCGGTAACGTTCTCGCATTTCTTCCGCCGGCCCTACACGGTGCAGTACCCCGACCGGATGCCGGTGCGGGTGCAGGATGCGCTTCCCTACCGTTACCGCGGTTTCCTCGAAGTCGATCTCGAGATCTGTACCGGCTGCCTGGCCTGCGAGCGTGCGTGCCCGATCGACTGCATTGCGATCGACGTGCTCAAGAACAAGGAGACCAAGCAGAACCTGCTGGTGCGCTTCGACATTGATCTGGCCAAGTGCATGTACTGCGGGCTGTGCTCGGAGCCGTGCCCGACCGGCTCGATCCACCACACCAGGGAGTTCGAAGGCGCCGACTACTCGCTCGAGTCGATGGTGCGTCGTTTCGTGCTGGACCCTGTCGAGACCTACAAGCCAAAGAAGTCCGGTGAGGACGATCCGGCGATCGTGCCGATCCTGGAGCGGGGCATGCGCTACGTGAACGAGTTCGCGGTGCCCGAGGCCCCGCCCAAACCACCGAAGAAGGACGCCGCGCCAGCCGTCAAGCCGGCGGTCGGCGCCGCCGCTGCGGAGGGACAACCATGACCGCCGCCGATGCGATGTTTCTCGCGCTCGCCGCGACGGCTGTGATCGGCGCGGCCGGCGTGGCCTTCTCGCGCCACATCCTTTACTCCGCGTTGTCGCTGATGGTGGCGTTGTTCGGCGTGGCCGGCCTGTTCGTCACGCTGTCGGCCGACTTCGTCGCCGGTGTTCAGGTTCTCATCTACGTAGGCGGTGTGCTGGTGATCACGCTGTTCGCGGTGATGCTCACGCAGGGAATCCAGAACGTCGAGGTTTCCAACCGCGCCGTGGGCAGCGTCGCTGCGGGTCTGCTGACGGCTGGCCTGTTCGTCGTGTTGCTGCGCGCGATGAGCTCGGCGCAGTGGGTGAAACCTCCCGCTGACGTGCCCACCCAGACTTCGACCTACGGCATCGGCAACGCGCTGCTCGGCCAATACGTGCTGCCTTTCGAGGTGGCGTCGCTGGTGCTGCTGGCAGTGCTGGTCGGCGCCGTGGTGCTCACGCGCAAGGAAACGGCGGAGTAGGGCGCCGGTACGAGGACGCGGAGGCGATGCTCGGAATGTCGATGACAACGGTAGGTCTCGCGCACTATCTCGTGGTGAGTGTGGTGCTGCTGTGCCTGGGCCTGTACTGCGTGCTGACGCGTCGCAACGCGATCGGCGTGCTGATGGGCATCGAGCTGATCCTCAATTCGGCCGGCATCAACTTCGTGGCGGTATCGCGCTACGGCTCGGCAGGCTTCGACGGTCAGGTTTTCGCGGTTTTCATCATCATGCTGGCGGCTGCCGAATCCGCGATCGGGCTGGCGGTGGTGCTGGGCATCTACCGGCGCATGCGCGCCATCGACACCTCGCGTCTGACGACGCTGCAGGGCTGAGGCGGGAAGGGGATCATGCAAGCGATACGTTGGATCGTACTGCTGCCCCTGATCGGCGCGGCCATCAACCTGACGCTCGGGTCGCGCATCCAGCGCTCGGCCGGGCGCGCCGCGGTAGCGGTGTTCGGATCCGGCATGGCGCTGGCCAGCTTCGCGATCGCCGTGACCGGCTTCATGCGGCTGCGCACTCTGGAGCCCGAGAGCCGCCTGCTGGTAGACACGGTCCTTCCGTGGCTGCACGTCGGCACGCTCGACATTTCTATCGCGTTCCAACTCGATCCGTTGTCGGCGGTGATGGCGCTGGTCGTCAGCGGGGTGGGAAGTCTCATCCACATCTACTCCTACGGATACATGGACGAAGACCCCGCGCTGTGGCGCTTCTTCGGGCTCCTGAACCTGTTCCTGTTCGCGATGCTGACGCTGGTTCTGGGCGACAACATCCTGGTGATGTTCGTCGGTTGGGAAGGAGTGGGCCTGTGCTCGTGGGCCCTGATCGGCTTCTGGTACAAGGACCACGCCAACACCGCTGCCGCCAACAAGGCCTTCCTGTTCAATCGCATCGGCGACTTCGCGTTCCTGTGCGGCATGATGCTGCTGTTCTGGACTCTGTCGGGACTGGGGCACGCGACGTTGGTGTTCCGCGAACTCGGCGCGGTCGCTCCGCTGCTCGAAGGGCAGCTCTTGTGGGGCGTTCCGGTAGTGACGCTGGTGACGCTGGCGCTGTTCATCGGCGCTACCGGCAAGTCGGCCCAGATCCCTCTCTACGTCTGGCTGCCCGATGCGATGGCCGGTCCGACTCCAGTCTCGGCGCTGATCCACGCGGCGACGATGGTCACCGCCGGCGTCTACATGGTGAGCCGGCTGCACTGCCTGTTCTCGATGGCGCCGGTGACTCTCGACGTGATCGCCGTGACCGGCGCCGCCACAGCGCTGATGGCCGCGACGATCGCGCTCACGCAGAACGACATCAAGAAAGTCCTGGCCTACTCCACGGTGTCCCAGCTCGGCTACATGTTCGTGGCGCTGGGCTGCGGCGCCTACGCGGCCGGAGTCTTCCACCTGGTCACGCACGCCTTCTTCAAGGCCTGCCTGTTTCTCGGCGCGGGCAGCGTGATCCACGCCTGTCACCACGAGCAGGACATGCGCAGGATGGGCGGGCTGCGCACCAAGATGCCGCTGACGTTCTGGACCTTCCTGATTTCGACGATGGCGATCGCCGGGCTTCCGCCGCTGGCCGGATTCTTCTCGAAGGACGAGATCCTGTGGAAGGCGTTCCAGCGAGAGCCGTTGCTGTGGGGAGTCGGCCTCGTCACCGCGGGTCTCACCGCGTTCTACATGTTCCGGCAGGTCTTCCTGGTGTTCTTCGGTGAGAGCCGCGCAGGGGCGTCGGTCGAAGCGCACGCGGACCACTCCGCAGCCGGCGCCCACGACGACCACCACGGCCACCACGCTCACGAAGTGCACGAATCCGCGGCCGCGATCACACTCCCGCTGGTGCTGCTCGCCATCGGCGCGCTCACGGCCGGCTGGCTCGGCATTCCCTCCGCGCTCGGCGGCAGCAACCTGTTCACCGAATGGCTCGCGCCGGTTTTCGCTGCGGGCGGCGAGCATCACGCAGAGGCCCACGAGGGGCTCGAACTCGAGTACGCTCTGATGGCCGTGTCGGTGCTGGTGGCGCTCGGCGGCATCACGCTGGCCTATCTCGTCTATCTGCGAAAGAGCCTCAGCGCCGACACGTTCTCGCGGATCGCCCGCGGCGTGCCGTACCGTCTGAGCTTCAACAAGTACTACGTCGATGAGATCTACTACGGCACCGTTCTGGCAGGCACGCTCGCTTTGTCGCGGGCGCTCGGCTGGTTCGACAAGGTCGTCATCGACGGAGTGGTGAACGGCGCCGCGGCCTCGGTGCGCGCGGTGGCCTTCCTCGGCGGCGGCATCGACAAGTTCGTCGTCGACGGCCTGGTGAATTTCACCGCGCACGTCTTCGACAGCGCTGGCGGCGCGCTGCGCCTCGTGCAGACCGGTAACATCAACGCTTACGTCTACGTCTTGCTGATCGGCGTGACGGCCGTCCTGATGGCGGGCGCGTGGTAGGGACAATGGAATATCTCCTGACTTCGATGACCTTCCTTCCCCTGCTCGGGGCTCTGGTGGTGCTCGCGCTTCCGCGCGACAACGCGACTCTGGTGCGGTGGACGTCACTGGTGGCCACGGTGCCGAGCCTGCTGCTCGGACTGTGGTTGTTCGAGAACTTCGATCGCTCGGTCGGGACCATGCAGTTCGTCGAGCGGTACTCCTGGATTCCCGCCTTCAACGTCCAGTACATCATGGGCGTGGACGGGCTCTCGGTGTCGATGCTGCTGCTGACCGTACTTCTATCGCCGCTGTGCGTGCTCGCGTCGTTCGGCATCGAAAAGGGCGTCAAGGGTTACTTCGCGCTGTTCCTGCTGCTGGAGACCGGCATGCTCGGCGTGTTCGCGGCCCTCGACTTCTTCCTGTTCTTCATCTTCTGGGAATTGATGCTGCTGCCGATGTACTTCCTGATCGGCATCTGGGGCGGACCGCGGCGCGAGTACGCCGCGATCAAGTTCTTCCTCTATACGTTGATCGGTTCGGTACTGATGCTGGTCGCGATGCTGGCGCTGTATTTCGCCAACACGCCCCACACCTTCGACATGCTGGTGCTGATGGAGAGGGCGCCGACCTACGCGCGCGGGTTCCAGGCGTGGGCGTGGATCGCTCTGTTCATCGGCTTCGCGATCAAGATCCCGGCGTTCCCGTTCCACACCTGGTTGCCAGACGCCCACGTCGAGGCGCCGACTGCGATTTCGGTGATCCTGGCCGGCGTTCTGCTGAAGATGGGAACCTACGGGATACTGCGGGTCTGCTACCCGATCTTCCCGCTCGCCACCCAGCAGTACGCCTTCTGGGCACTTGCCGCGCTGGGCTGCTGGAACATCGTCTACGGGGCCCTGTGCGCGATGGCCCAGAAAGACATGAAGAGCCTGGTCGCCTACTCGAGCATCTCGCACATGGGCTACGTGATGCTCGGCATGGCCACGCTCACCCCGCAGGGCATGAACGGTGCCGTCCTGCAGATGTTCAACCACGGCACGGTGACGGCGATGCTGTTCCTGCTGGTGGGCGTCATCTATGACCGGGCCCACCACAGGAACATCGACGGGTTCGGCGGCCTGGCTTCGGTGATGCCGGTCTACACCGGCTTCGTCACCATCGCGTTCTTCGCGGCGCTGGGTCTGCCCGGTCTCTCGGCGTTCATCTCCGAGGTCCTGGTGCTGCTCGGGACCTGGCAGTACTCGCAGCCGCTGGCGATTACGGCGGCCTCGGCGGTGGTGCTGACCGCCGGCTACATGCTGTGGATGCTGCAGCGCGTGTGGCTCGGGCCGGTCAACGAGAAGTACGTCGCTCTTCCGGATCTGAGCTGGCGCGAGATCGTCACGCTGGCGCCGCTTGCGGTCATCGTCATCGTCCTCGGCGTCTACCCTCATGCCGTCCTGGATCTGTTCGGTCCCACGCTGGTCGCGCTCGGCGACACGGTGAGTTCGGCCGCGCCGGTCGTGGCGCAGGCCGCGCTGCGCTGAGGCGAGGCTGCGCGCGATGGATCTGAGCAACGCCGACTCCCTGGCCTACCACGTCCCCGAGCTGGTGCTGGCGGGTGGCAGCATCGTGGTGCTGCTG
Source organism: Deltaproteobacteria bacterium (assembly GCA_016218925.1). GTDB lineage: Bacteria > Desulfobacterota > Binatia > UBA1149 > CAITLU01 > CAITLU01. The sequence goes on from JACRCR010000160.1 coordinate 17,335, forward strand.
CTCGACCTTTTCACCAGGCTCAAGGCCCGGCTCGGCGAAGTGGCGCTGCTGGTAGTGGCGACTTCGGTGCTTGCGGTCGGCTTCGGCGCAGGCGCGGACCAGGGCTACCTGTTCAACCGGATGGTGGCGCTGGATTCGTTCGCGCTGTTCTTCAAACTCCTGCTCGGCTTCGCCGCTCTGGGCGCGATATGGATGTCGACCGGATCGCGCGAACTCGACGGCGAACATCCCGGCGAGTACTACTCGATACTGCTCGCCAGCACGGTCGGCATGTTCTACATGGCATCGGCCACCAACCTGCTGACCGCGTATCTCGCGCTCGAGTTCGTCAGCCTGACCTCGTACATCCTGGCGGGGTTTCTGCGCCACCGCGCGCGCGGCGCCGAGGCGTCGCTCAAGTATCTGATCTACGGCGGAGTGGCGTCAGGGGCGATGCTCTACGGCTTCAGTCTGCTGTACGCGCTAACCGGCACGCTCGATTTCATCGAGCTCGGCCACAGGCTCTCGACGGTGGCGGCGGTGCCCGGTAACGGGGCGATACTGTTCATCGCGGTGGTGCTGTCGCTGGCCGGCATCGGATACAAGATCGCGATGGTGCCGTTTCACCAGTGGAGCCCCGACGTCTACGAGGGCGCGCCGCTTCCGATCACCGCGTTCCTCGCGGTGGGCTCGAAGGCGGCGGGGATGGCTCTGCTGATCCGCTTCTTCTATCCCGCGCTGTCATCGCCGGCGGGCGACGGCACTTGGATTGCGCTGCACGGAGTCGGGTGGCCGGCGCTGATGAGCGTCGTGGCGATGGCTACGATGACCGTCGGTAACCTGACGGCGCTACGCCAGCAGAACGTCAAGCGCCTGCTCGCCTACTCGTCGATCGCCCATGCCGGCTACATGTTGATGGGCTTCGTCGTGCTGAGCGACGCCGGGCTGCGGGCGATCCTGTTCTATACGGTCGTCTATTACCTGATGAACCTCGGCGCTTTCGCGGTGCTGCTGCTGGTGGTGAACCAGACCGGTCGCGAGGACATCGAGGCGTTCCGCGGCCTGGCCTGGAGAGGCGGCGCTCCGGCGGCCATCGCGATGCTGATCTTCCTGTTCTCGCTCGCCGGGCTTCCGCCGTTCGCCGGTTTCATCGGCAAGGCCTACCTGTTCGCGGCGGTGATCGAGCAGAAGATGTGGCTGCTGGCGTTCGTCGCGGCTGCCAACAGCGTTGTCGGTCTCTACTACTACGCCCGTGTCGCGCGCGCGATGTTCCTGGATCAGCCGCTGGCGGGCGATCCCGAGATCGCCGTCGATCTCTCCAACGGGCTGCTGATCGGGATGCTGCTGGCCGGCACGCTGGTGTTCGGTTTGTGGTGGACTCCGATCGTCAACTTCGCCGACCGCTCCCTGGTGTTCTTCGGCAACTGAGTGATCGACCTCGCGGCGCGAGGCAGCGCTTCGGGTTCGCTGCCGTGTCCTGTTGATCTCAACTCGGACCGATCGAGCGGGCAAATCGAAAGGCGCGACTTGACCCCCTACTCTTTTTTCTTGAGTTGGGCGCGGTTCGCTTCGATGAAGGCGCGCAGATCGTCGGCCCTGCCGAGCAGCGTTTCCCACTGCTCGACGTAGAGGGTGACCGGGAAGCGGCCCATCCCGTAGACGGAGACGCCGCCTTTCTCGGAGACCTTGAACGATATCCCGCCGGGCTTGGTCGCCTTCTTCAGCGCTTCGTTCTCGGCTCTGAGCCTCGCGATTTCGGCAGCAGGATCCTCGTACGCCATACATTCCTCCGTGTTGACTCGTCTATCAGTCCGAGTTCGGCGAGCACACTGCTCGTTGCGCCGCTCGGGTGCAATCGCACGCTGGAGCGCCGTTCGCTGACGACGTTTCGTCGTTTCGAGTGGCGATGCAACTGAGCGTTCGGTCATCTGCGTCGCGTTCGATGCGACGACGCGTGCGATCGCGAGCAGCGCAGCGAGATTCTCATCGTCGGCTCTTGACGAACACTCACGCGTGGATGTCTATATGGGTCTCTGCCGGCCAACCGCATCGAGGCCGTAACAGTTCATAACGGGATACTGCAGCATCGAGGGGTGCTGCCAGGAGGCTTCAATGGCTCACTTCGATTTTCTCGATAGGAGGACGCTGATCGCGGCGCTGTCCGCGGTCGGACTCGCAGGCGCGATGATGGTGGGGGGCACCAGCGCGTTGGCCGCGGGGCCGAGCGCATTCTGCCACACCGTTGACGGGACGTTCACCGATTGCACTCCGGGCCCGCCGGCCGAAGAGTGGTCGGACATTCCCGGCGATTCATTCCTGAACGGAGGAAGCTTCGTCTACGCGGATCAAAATCCCAGCCACACCACGTTGTATCTGTTGTACGACTATCCTCTCGGCACCAGTCCTCTGGGTCCCACCGAGTGCGCTACGATCGACTTCGACGTGCAGGAACTCAACAAACTCGATCACTATCAGGTGCAGGCCGGCAACTGCGCGACCGGCGGCTTTGACGTGCTGGTCAACAACGTCAAACTTCCGGAGCGACTCGAAGAGGGCCTCGAAGCCGCGGCCGGCTTCGACGTTTCGCCCAACTCGGGAACTCCCCACCAGATCTACGAACTGTCGGTGCCGCTGGTGCTGGTCTACCAGCCCGACGATCCGCGCTTCTGGACGAGCGGATTCCCGACCCCGCCCGCCGATCCCGATCCCAACGCCGATTTCGACGGCGACGGACTCCTCGACACGCAGGACAACTGTCCGTTCACGCCGAACCCGGCGCAGGAGGACTCCGACCATGACGGCACCGGCGACGCGTGCACCACTTGCCCGGGAGCTGACGGTGACGGCGACGGAGTCCCCGACGTGACCGACAACTGCCCGAGCGTCCCGAATCGCAATCAGCGCGACTTCGACGGTGACGGCAAGGGCGATCGTTGCGACTCGTGTCCCAAGTTCGTGGATCCGGTCGAGTGCGGTCCCAAGCTCTCCGACAGGGACAAGGACGGCGCGGCCGATGGCGCCGACAACTGCCCGCTCGTGTCCAATCCCGATCAAGCCAACGCCGATGGCGACCTGTTCGGCGACCTGTGCGATCCTTGTCCGCAAGACGCGACGAATAGCTGCGACGCACAAGCGCAGTGCAAATCGTGCTTCCCGGATTCGGACGGTGACGGGGCGCCGGACAATGCCGACAACTGCCGCTCGGTGGCCAACGCCGACCAGTCCGACCCCGACGCCGATGAAGTGGGCGACCTGTGCGACAACTGCCCGGCTTCGCCGCAGGACGACTGCGGCCCTGGCGCCGACAACGACGCTGACGGATTCGCCAACGAAAAGGACAATTGCCCGGGACAGGCCAACCCGGGACAGGACGATAGCGACTTCGACGACTTCGGCAACGTCTGCGACCCGTGTCCCGACGATGCCACCAACGGCTGCGTGCGCTGCACCCCGGGCGGAGTACCGCTTCCGCGCAGCACCGGCGGCGACCTCATTCAAGGGCACGGCTCGGTGCTGAACGCCAAGTCCGACGGTACCACTACCAGCGAGCCGCGAGCGCAGTGTCCGTCGCCGAATCTGTGCGCCGACGACAATCCGAAACTGGTCTACAAGTTCCTGAAGAAGAAGATCGCCGCGCTGATCAAGTGCGCCAAGATGGGCACCGACCCGTGCGACTTGTCTGCCGTCAACGCGCTCGGAGGAATCTCGCTGGGCTGCCAGGGGGTCGCCGAGTGCGCGGTCGACGGTGCGATCGAGGCACTGCTCGGCGACAACAATCCGCCGCTCACTCCGCTCACCGGCGTGTGTGCGCTGGGGATCCTTTCCGACGGCACCAAGTACGTGAAGAAACTGGTGCTCAACCACAGCAAGGGGAAAGACGACCTGACCCCGGCCCAGGCCACGCTGAGGAAGAGCATGATCGCCGGCAAGTGCCCCGATCCGCTCGCGGTGCCGGTCAGTCTGGGCGCCGGCTGTGACGGAAAGCCGACACGCACCGAGTCGATCGACTGCCTGTTCAGTCAACTCCAGCGCGCCAATCCGCTGCCGTAGGGAGACGGTGGCGCTTCAGCGCAAGGGCGGCGGGTGCGAGAGGCGGCGGTTTTGCCGCCGCCTCTCGCACCGTGTCGTGGCCGTTCTGGCGCTGTCTCTTGCCGCCGCGGCCGAGGCCGTCCCGGGAGATCCGCTGCCCGCGTTGTCGCCGGCGCATCTCGTCTGGTTCAACGAAGGCGCCGCCGCTTTCAGCGAAGAGTATGTGGCGGAGGACGGCCTCGGTCCCATTTTCAACGACAGGTCGTGCGTTGCGTGTCACTCGACGCCGGCGCCGGGAGGGGGCTCGGAGCGCACGGTCACTCGTTTCGGACGCAGCGAGAGCGGGAACTTCGATCCGCTGGTGTCGATGGGCGGACCTCTGCTGCAAGCGCAGGCGATCGATCCCGCATGCGTCGAGACGGTTCCTGCGGAGGCCAACGTCATCGTCGGGCGCCTGACCACTCCGATGTTCGGCGCGGGCCTGATCGAAGCGATTCCGGACGAAGACATCGCGGCGCTGGCCGACCCGGGTGACAGCGACGGTGACGGCATCTCCGGACGGCTGCACATGGTGCAGTATCCGGGACGACCGCGCGTGGGTCGCTTCGGCTGGAAGTCGCAGGAAGCGACTCTGCTGTCATTCTCCTCCGACGCGATGGTGAGCGAGATGGGCCTGACCAACGCGCTCGCCCCCGGGACCACGGCGCCGGGCGGGGACGTCGCGCTGCTGGCCGCCTGCGAGGCCATCGAAGGCCGGGCCGATCCCGAGGACGCGGTAGGGCCGGAGGGCTTCACCGATCTGGTCAAGGTCACCAACTTCGCGCGGCTGCTGGCACCGCCCACGCCGTCGGTCCGGCCGACCGGCAGGGGATGGCGCCTGTTCCGGCGCGCGCGCTGCGAAACCTGCCACGTGGCCCGTTGGAACACCGGTTCGCACACGGTCGAAGAACTCGCTTTCGTGAGGTTCTATCCGTACAGCGACTTTCTGCTCCACGACATGGGCGCGCTCGGCGATGGGATCGTGCAAGGTGCGGCCGCTGCCACCGAGATGCGCACCGCGCCGCTGTGGGGGATCGGCGCACGCACGCGCTATCTGCACGACGGTCGCGCGACCAGCCTGCTCGAGGCCGTCCAGGCGCACGGCGGCGAGGCGGCCGCGTCGCGCGCTCGCTTCGATGCGCTGCCCGCAGTCGGAAAGCGCAAGCTTCTCGATTTCGTCGCCGGACGCTGAACAGCCGCGCACCCGATGATGCGCTTCCCGGGTTGATCGCGAGGCCGGCACCCGGGATTGCTGGCACCGGCACCGAAACTGGCCCAGAATCGCCTCCTCGGCGTGGGGAGACCTGCGCTCACTTCCACGCGAGGCGGACGAACATGGCGGCTAGCAGCGGCAGCGATGGCAAGGGCAACGGCAGTGGCGACGGCAGCAGCGGCTCGCGCGCGGTGCGCGGAAGCGTGGACCGGCGCCGCAAGGCGAGACCGAGCGCCCGAGTGTCCCTGGCCGCCCTCATCGCGGCCGCCAGTGCGGTCGGCGTTCTCGGACTAGCCGGCTGTGGCCCGGGCGGTGGCGACGAGACGATTGCGTTCTTCCTGGATCCGACCGCCAAGACGCTGTCGCGAATCCAGTTCGTCGTCGACGTCTCCAGCGGCAAGTTCTCGGGTCCGGATGGAGGATGCGAAGTCGGTGCAGCCGCCGGACCTCGTTCCATCTACGAGTTGCAGCTGGCCAAAGAGCAGGCCGCCAACGCGAGGGCGATTGCCGTGACGGACGAGGCGGCGCCGTCTTTCTCTGAGCAGGCGGGTTCTGCTCCGGTCAGTTCAGTGGAGGCGGCCAGCTCCTCGAGTACCTCGAGCTCGACGTTGATCACAGGCACGACCTCGACCACCGACACGACGACCACTACCGATGGTCCGACCACGACTACTACGACTACGATCACCACTACGACGACGACCACCACCACTACCACCACGCTGACCTCGTCGGTGTGCGGCAACGGCGCGGTAGAGGGGAGCGAGCAGTGCGACGACGGCAACAAGACCAACGGTGACGGTTGCGACCGCGACTGCGTTACCGAAGTGTGTGGCAACGCCAAGGTGCAGAGCGGCGAGGAGTGCGACGACGGAGATCTGGAGGCGGACGACGGTTGTGACGCCGCGTGCAAAGCCGAGTTCGTGTTCACCGCGGCCAATTCCGACACCGGACAACTCACCATCACGATCACCAACGGCAAAGGGATAGCACCCGGGGCCACGCTGGCGTTCTGCAAGTTCGAGCGAGACGGAACCTCCGACCCGGGTTTCGACCTGCTGACGACGATCTGTCTCCTCACCAACGGAACCGCGTGCGAGCACGCCGCGATCGACGGAGGCGTGAGCGTCAGTACTACGACGACCACCACGACCACGACCACCACCACGTCGAGCACGACGACGACCTCGACGACGACGACGACGACAACCATCCGGCAGCTGCTCGGTTCCCAACGATGACCGCAACGCGGGTGGCGGCGCACGCACGCACATGCGCGCCCTCGGTTCTTGAAGGTCAGGCTTGCGTCTTGTCGGCGACGACCTCGATCTTGTAACCCGTCACGGTGGTGACGAGTTCGAGGAAGTCGTGGAACGTGACGGGCTTGGAGATGAATGAACTGCCGCCGAGTTCGTAGGTCTGGTGCACGTCTTCCTCGGCTCTCGAAGTCGTCAGCACGAAGACCGGAATGTCGCGGAACTCCGCATCCGCTTTGATTTCGGCAAGGCACTCGTGCCCGTTCTTCTTGGGCATGTTGAGGTCGAGAAGGATCAAGCCCGGTCGCGGTGAAGTCCAAGGCTCGGCGAACTTGCCGCGTCGCTTCAGGTAGTCCATCAACTCTTCTCCGTCACGTACGAAGCGGAGTTCGTTGTCGAGGCGTCTCTCCTCGAGGGCCTCCCGGGTCAGCATGCGGTCTTCTTCATCGTCGTCGGCGATGAGAATCACGATCGGGGTGCGATCAACCCTCACTGGGCAGCTTCTCCTTCGAGCTGGGTGGTTTCTGGCCGAGCAGAAACGCTCGCAGCATCTCGGACGAGACGGCGACTCCGAACAGCGCAGCCCATAGCACGAACCGGAACCGCTTTGTAAAGTCCGGCACACGGCGCCTGGATCCTGTTGCGGGCCTCGACTTGGTCCGAGTCCTGACGCTTGATTGGCCGGTCGGGGTAGGGCTGCGAGGTCGTTGCGCCGGGTGCGGGTCGCTGGCAGGGGAACTATCCATGCTCGAGGGTATCCGAGTGGTCGAAGTCGGAGTCTGGGTGGCGGCCCCCGCGGTGGGCGGCCTGCTGGCGGACTGGGGAGCCGAGGTCATCAAGATCGAACCGCCGGCCGGGGACCCGATGCGAGCGATGTTCCAGGTGTCGATGGGAAGCGATGTTCCCGACAATCCTCCCTTCGACCTCGACAACCGCGGCAAGAAGAGCGTGGTGCTGGATCTGCGCGGCCAGGCGGGACGCGAGGCGGCGCTGCGCCTGCTCTCGACGGTCGATATCTTCGTCACCAACCTGCGCCCGGCGGCACTGGAGCGCCTCGGGCTGGGCCACGAACAACTGCTCGCGCGCTTTCCGCGCCTGATCTACGCCAGCGTCACCGGCTATGGGCTCGAAGGCGAGGACCGTGATCGCGCGGGCTACGATGTCGGAGCGTTCTGGGCCCGCTCTGGAGTTGCCGATCTCTTTCGCCTGCCCGACCAGCCGCCGCTGGCGCTTCGCGGCGGGTTCGGCGACCACGTCACCGGGATCGCGACCGTCGCCGGGATCATGGGGGCCTTGTTCGAGCGCGAACGCAGCGGCCGCGGGCGTCTGGTCGAGACCTCGCTGCTGCGTACCGGTATGTACTGCATCGGCTGGGATCTCGGCATCCAACTCGTGTACGGCAAGCTGCGGCCCACGCTGGCGCGCACCGAGACCGACAATCCGATGGTCAACAGCTACCAGGCCGGCGACGGGACCTGGTTCTGGCTGATCGGACTCGAAGGCGACCGCCATTTCCCGGTGCTGTGCAAGGCCATCGATCGGCCGGACTTGCCGCTGGACCCTCGCTTCGCCACTCCCAGGCAGCGACGCATCAATCGTCGCGAGCTGATCCGTACTCTCGACGAAATCTTCGTCTCGCGCCCGCGTCACAAGTGGGCTGATGCCTTCGATCGCGAAGAAGTGTGGTGGGTTCCGGTGCAGACCCCTGCGCAGGCGGTGCGTGATCGTCAGGCTCTGGCCAACGGCGCGGTCGTAGAACTGGAGGGCGGCGAGGGTGGGGAGCCGGCCCATTCGGTGGCTTCGCCGGTAGGGTTTCGCCACGCGGATGAGGCCGCTTCGGCACCGCCGCCGCGTGTGTACGCGCCGGTCCCACGACTCGGACAGCACACGCAGGAGGTGCTGAGGGCCGCGGGTTTCAGCGACGAAGAAATCGACAGGCTCCACTGACCGCCGCGCCGCGCGCTGCGACGTTCGACGCGCCGGCCAGTGGCGTCGCACGTTGCGTGCGCGGGTTCGGGGCGTGGCGGGGACCGCCCCGGTGGTGGAACAGCGACGCCTGCGCCGCTACCATTGCACCAGGATGTGGGGTGGAGGAGGAAGCGCACGCGGCTTTGCGGTGGCCGTGGTGGCGTCGTGGCTCGTTGCGTGCAGCACCGCGGCGCCGCGCCAGGTGGACGATGCCTGCGCCATCTTCTCGGAGCGCGAAGGGTGGTACGACGACGCGCTGGACGCCAACAAACGATGGGGCGTGCCGATCTCGATCCAGCTCGCCTTCATACGCCAGGAATCGTCTTTCGAGAGCGACGCCAAGCCGCCCCGCAAGAAATACCTGGGCTTCATACCGGGCCGGCGTCCCTCCAACGCATTCGGTTATGCGCAGGCGCTGGATTCGACCTGGGACGAGTACCGGAAGGCGACCGGCGAACGTGGCGCCGACCGCGACGAGTTCGCCGACGCCGTCGACTTCATCGGCTGGTACAATGCCCGCAGTGCCAGACTCTGTGGTCTTCGCAAGGACGACGCCTACGGTCTCTACCTCGCCTATCACGAAGGGCCGCATGGTTATCGGCGTGGCAGCTACCGTCACAAGCAATGGCTGATGGCCGCAGCCACGCGCGTTGCCAAGAAGGCCGAGCGCTACCGCAGCCAGCTCCAGCGCTGCGCCAAGGACCTGGAGCGCAAGAAGTTCCTCTGGTTCTTCTGAAACCGCTCGCGACGACCGATCGATGCGCGAAACCGCCACCGAAATGATGCCGGCGTGATCGAGCGACTGCGCAATACCTTGGTTGTCTCGCTACTGGGACTTCCGCGTCCGGCTCTGTCGCTGCTGGCGGGGCGCCCCATCGTGCGCGACGACGCGCCGCTGGACGTACAGGTTCAGACGATGCTGAGGCTGGTTGCCGCCGCCGGCATTCCGTCGGTCGAAACGCTCAGTGCTGCCGATGCGCGCAAGGTCTTCGCGGCGTCGGCCGGACTTCTGGCCGGTCGTGCGCCGGTGATGTCGCGTGTCGAGAATCGGTGCATCGCAGGGCCGGCCGGTCAGATTGCGCTACGCATCTACGTCCCGCGCACCGGCAAGGCGCCACATCCGGTGCTGGTGTACTACCATGGAGGGGGGTGGGTGATCGGGAGTCCGGACACTCACGATGTTCCAGCCCGCTGCCTGGCCGAGCGCAGCGCGTGTATCGTGATCTCGGTCGACTATCGTCTGGCGCCCGAGCACAAGTTCCCCGGGCCTTTCGAAGATGCGATGGCGTCGTTTGCGTGGGCGGCGGCCAACGCCGCCTCTTTCGGCGGCGATCCCTCGCGCATCGCGGTGGGAGGCGACAGCGCCGGCGGCAATCTCGCGGCAGCGGTCGCACAGCAAACGAGCCTGACCGGTCGGCGCGTCCCGGACTTCCAGCTTCTGGTCTATCCGGTGACCGATCTGGGCGCCGAGTCGCGCTCCTACGAACTGTTCGCCGATGGCTTCTACTTGACGCGGCCGCTGATGCGCTGGTTTCGAGATCACTATCTGCCCGATTCCACGCCGGCATCGGCGTGGGGCGAGGATCCGCGCGTCTCACCGCTTCGAGCGCCGAACCTGGCGGGTCTGCCGCCGGCTTGCGTAATGACGGCCGGCTTCGATCCGCTTCGCAATGAGGGCAAGGCTTACGCCGAGCGGTTGCTCGAAGCCGGAGTCGCCGTCGACTACCGCAACTACCCCACGCTCATCCACGGTTTCTTGTCGATGGCAGGTGTGATCGGGCCGGCGCGAAGCGCGTTCGCCGACGCGGTGTCGGCGCTGCGTGCCGGGCTCCGCACCGGCTAGTCGCCGGGTCCGGCAGCGTCTTTCGCAGTGCGCGAACGAATCGCGTCCGCGCCGACTTGCTCATCTCTCGGCAGCGAGCTCGCGTACGACCTGCAGCGCCTCGTCGACGTGCTTGGTTGCCTGGAGCTGAGAGTTGAAAACGTGTCGCACCACGCCCTTCTTGTCGATCACGTAGGTGACGCGTCCGGGAAGGATCCACATCGTGGCCGGTACGCCGTAGGCTTTGCGCACTGTATTGCCTTCGTCGGCCAGCAGCGTGAATGGGAGACGGTGGTGTTTGGCGAAGCCCTCGTGCGCAGAGATCGAATCGCCACTGATGCCGATCACCTCGGCTCCGGCGCTCGCGAAATCCTCATACGAGTCGCGGAAGCTGCACGCCTCCTTGGTGCACCCCGGGGTTTCGTCCTTCGGGTAGAAGTACAGCACTACGGCGCTCTTGCCGCGGAAGTCGGCGAGCGACACTCGTGTGCCGTCCTGGCTTCGAAGCCGGAAATCGGGCGCTATCTCGCCCACGCTCACGCTGCCCATTGCATCACTCCTCGACGGGTGTTCCGACTGCTGGCGGTAACGGTCTCGGCGGCGCGACGTCGAGCGCTCACGCGAGCGTCGCCGAGCCCCAATAGTTGAACATCAGTGGCCGGATCCCCGGCAGATATATCGTCTGCAGGTCGTCGACACGGAAGCCGGCGTCTTTGAGCAGCGTCGGTATGTTCCGGTTCATGTTGCAGCCGCCCGACATGAACTTCCAGACGGGATTGAGGCGGTTCTGCCACTTGCTCACGGATTCATCCGGGGCAAGTCCGTGCTCGGAGTAGTACATCGAGCCGCCGCTCTTGAGCACCCGGCGCATCTCGAGCAGGGCCGCGTGCACGTCCGGAATCGTGCACAGCGTGTAGGTGATGACGATGCTGTCGACGGTCGCGTCGGCGAGCGGAATCTTCTCGCTCGACAGCGTAACCCAATCCACGTCGATACCGGCCTGCTCGGCGCGCTTTCGCGCCATCACCTGGAGCTCCGGGGAGGGATCGAGTCCGATTACCCTGTCGACTCTGGTCTTGTCGTAGAAGGAAAGGTTGAGTCCCGATCCTATTCCGATTTCCAGAACCCTGCCGTGCGCGAGAGGCACGACCTTGGCACGCTGGCGCATGATGGGGCGGACCCGCATGGTGGCGTCGAGGAGCGGCGCGGCGATGTACTTCTTGTAGATACCCACGCCGTATGTATGGAGCGCGGGTGCGGGACAGGCAAGTCGAGCGGCGGCGTTGTGTTCGAGGAGGAAGCGCCCGGTCCCTCCGGCGCGCTGGGAGGAGATGCGCGCGTCGGAGGGACCCTATCCGGTTGTCGGTTCCGGACTCTACTTCAGGGACAGGGTGTAGTCGGTCAGCGCTTGGATCTCGGCCGCGGAGAGCTTCTCCGTGTACGGCTTCATGACCAACTTGTCACCTTCTTTGGCCTTCACCCCCTTGGTCATCGAATCGGACACCTTGGCAGCGGTGAGGCCGGCCTTGACGGCGGCGGCTGTCAGATCCTGAACGCCCATCTTCTCGCCGGCCTTCGAGCCCTTGCCGTCCTTGCCGTGGCAGGAGGCGCAGTTCTTGGCCCACAGCGCTGCGGCATCCGGAGCCGCGCCTTCGGCCTGCGCCGAGGTGGCTGCGAAGGCCAGCAACGCAACGACTGCAAGCGCCGACACGGTGCCCAGCGCCAAGCGGCGCTCGATCTTCGAACCCGAGACTGTCTGTGATGCGATGGAAATCATGGCTCTCGTTCCCTCCTAGCTGGCTTTTGCCGTTGTCCAAGGACCGCTACGCAGAGCCGGCCTCGGAGTCATCGTCGATCCGCGGTTTTTCAAAGCGGGCCGACACGGTGCTGTTCAGGCGCGGCGTTGTTCGAATGCGAGGGTGCCCGGCTGCGTTGCGGCCAGCGCGTGCCCGTATCCGCCAGACAGGGTCTGACTCGAGCGAGTCTCGGTCCTGGCCTTTGCGTCCCCGGTTGCGAGCGCAACGATCGTTGCGAGCGCGGCCAGGACTGCGGCCGCCATTCCGAGGCGCTGCCGCTGGCGGTCGGCAAGCGCAGCTTCTGTAACACCCATTGGGAACCTCCAGGCCGAACCATGATTAGTCGATCAGATGGTTTGGCGGTCGACGTTGTGGCGTTGCTAACGCAAACCCCGTGCCACGTTCCGCCGCCGCGGTGCTGGTTCGTCCCGGCCGCCACGCGGGTGCGCAGCAGGGTCGCCGGAAGCTTCGGGACTCGATGTTGCAGCCGATTCGCGCCGTCCCTGCGCCGTCGGGGCGCATCGCGCCGGCCCTCGAGGTCGCCCGCGCTTTGTCAGGCCTGTGAACGAAAAAGGCGAGGTTCTTCAAAGCTGCGAACGCGGGCTTCGGCCCGGTCCCGGGCATAGCGCCGGGTGGGCCAGACGCCGCGCCGCGGGGCCCGCCCGGGCCGGCCGAGTTGGCGGGAATGGGGGGCCGGGCGGCTGCGGCGCGGGGCGTGGTTCGACTCCGCTGCGCGCCGCAGGGCGCCCGAACTCAACGCCGGGGGTTGCCCGCAGCGGTCGGTTCGGTTCGGTTCAAGCGGCGATAGATCCGGCGGTTGGCTCTGTGGATCCGCAGGAACGAGTCGTACATCTCGTCATAGATCGACCGCAGGCGCGGATCCGGCCGGTAGGTCCGCTCGACCGCGACGGCCGAGGGGATGTCTTCGAGTCGCATCCACCCGAGTCCGATCGCGGCGACGAATGCGGCGCCGCGGGCGTTGGCGTGGATCGGGTCCGCGACGGCGTGGATCTCGCGTTCGAGAACGTCGGCGAAGATGCGACACCACAGCGCGGACCTGGCACCTCCACCGATGATGCGGATGGGGTCGAGCCGGCGGCGCAGGAATTTCTCGACGTACCCGAGACTCCAGCGCGTGTTGTAGGCCACCCCCTCCAGGACGGCGCGCGCCATGTGGTCGAGCGTCGTGCGTGGCGAGATGTTGTGAAACGCGCCGCGCAGGTGATGATCGTCGACAGGCGTGCGTTCGCCGTTGAGCCACGGCGTGAACAGCAGCTTGTCGCTGCCGGCCGGGACCGACGCGGCGATCCGATCGACCAGTTCGTAGCGCGCATCCGGGATCGAGATCCCGAGCAGTTCGTTGCGGCGGAACACGATGTTGTCGGCGAGGAATCCGAGCGCGCCGCCGGCGAGATCCTGTTCGTTGACGCACTGGTACTTGCCGGGGATGGAGGTCGGAAAGCACGCGATGGAGTGCAGAAGATCGGTCTTCTTGAACGGCACGAGGCACTCGATCCACGAGGAAGTTCCGATGTAGAGATGTCCCTCATAGTCGCGCACCGCACCCGAGCCGTACAGCGCGCACTGGTGGTCCGGAGAACCGACCACCACGCGCACCCCGGGGCGCAGTCCGATCGCCTCGGCGACCCGCGGGCGCACTGCACCGAGCACATCGGTCGACGCACGCAACGGCGGGAGTTTGTCCCGGTCGATGCCGATCATCGCGATGAGTCCGGTGTCGTAGTGCACGTCGTTCGGATCCCGCGTATCGGTGACCCAGAAGAGCTGCATCGAATCGTACGATGCGGCGAACTCGCCGGTGAGCTGCAGGTTGAGATAATCCTTGCTCGGCAAGAAACGATGCGTTTGCCGGTAGATCTGCGGGAACTCGTGTTTCACCAGCAGCGCGTGCGCAGCGTCGTCCTTGCCGGACAGCGACGGGGCGCCGCCGGTCTTGGACACCCACCTCCAGCAGCGCAGCAGATTGTAACCGAAGATGCTCGGGTAACCGCCCACCACGCGGCGAACGTACGGAGCGCCACGCGAGTCCATCCACGTGAGCGACGGCATCAGTGCATCGCCGTTGCGATCGACCGCGACCGTGCTCGAGAAGGTGCTCGACACGCACATCGCTTCGATCGCTTCGGGTGCGACTGCTGCGCGCCGAACCAGGCGCGAGGAGGCGGCGATCAGCGCCCTCCACCAGTCGTTCGGGTCCTGCTCGGCGCCTCCACCGTCGATGAAGTTCATCGGCGTCTTCTCGAACTCGCTGTCGACGACCTCTCCGCCGGCGCGGACGAGCGCGGCTTTGATGCCGGAGGTTCCGTGGTCTATCGCCAGAACGCAGGGGTCGCCGCTCACAACTCCATTCTCGTCATCGAGCCATCCGCCGCGATCGTCTCGAATATCAGCAGCGGGGGACGCTTGCCGTCGCCTGCGCGCGGCGTGCCGGCCATGACCTCGGTGGCCAGGCCGATGAATTCCATCGGATCCAGACAGGCTTCGGGCGGCAACACCCCTTTGGCGGTGATGCTCCCGCGCTGCATCAGCATCACGCCGATCGCGGCCGGGATTCCGGTGCCCTCGCCGAGCGCGCTTTCGTCGGAGCCCATGTGGACGCGCACCTCACGCGGGTCGCCGTTCTTGCGGCCCTTCACCACCACGGACATGCAACCGCGCTGCTTGCCGAAGGCAGTTTCTTTCAGGATCCGTTCGCGCTGCTGGAGCAGGAACGCGATCGAGAAATCGTACGGGACCACGTCGTGTCCGCCGACGTCGATCGGTTCCTTGCTGGTGAGTCCGAGGCGGCACAGCTCACCGGTCAGATTGTAGTACTCGAGCGGCAGTACCGATCCTCTGTTGGTCACCTGCCGCACCCGCAGGTGCTGCGGCATCGTCACCTGTTCGGGGTGAGGGTACGGATAGGTCGGCGTGGGTCCGAGGACCGGGAAGTCGAATGTCTGCCGCAGCGCGATGCCGTCCTCGCCGAAATATCTGACGGTTTTCAGCCGGCCCTCCAGAAACATCGGGATGTCGATGCTCATGCAGTGGAAGCGATGTCCGATCACTCCGGGACCCTCGGTCGGTTCGCCGCCGTGGCAGTGGAAGATGTCGATCGAGTCGGTCTCGTCCATCTGCGAGTCGGCTATGTACTTCGCGAGCAGATTGGTAGCACCGGGGGACGCGCCCATGCCGATCAGTGCGGTGATCCCCGCGCGGCTGGCCGCGTCGTTCATCGCGAGGACGTCGAGCGTCACGTCGACGTCATCGCAAATGTCGACGTAGTCGATCGCGGCGTCGATCACTGCGGCGAGGATCGTCTTTACCGTCTTGTAGAACGGGCCTACGCAGTTGAGTACGATGTCTGCACCGTCGATCGCCCTGCGAACGCTGGCCGCGTCGCCGGCGTCGGTCGCCACGAAGCGGACTCGGTCGGCTCCCAGGCCCTCGACGAGCTGGCGGGCGCGGGCCGCGTTCTGGTCACCGATCACCACCTGCGAAAATTCCGGTCGCTGCGCGAGTGTCCTCACCGCGACGCTGCCAACTGCCCCACAACCACCCAGTACGACAACCTTGCTCATGACTTTCTCGACCTCCTTGTGTTCCCGGGCGCCGCGGCGCCCGCGGTGTCATCGTCTCGTGTGCGCGTCGCAGGCTCGCGGCCGCCCCGTTTCGTTGCCCACTGGCTCGCGACGCGTCGCCGCCGTTCTCATCGCGTTTGTTTCAAGGCCAGACGGGCCAGCGCATCGAACGCGGCCAGGCGCCGCCGGTCGGTGCGCTTGTCTTGCAGTGCCACCGAGTCAATCGCGGCCGCCTGCATCGCCAGAATCAACACGTCGAACGCGTCGTCGAAGTGGGGCGGAGCGTTGGCGCCGTAGAGTTCTCGTGCCCGCCGCAGCAGGTTGGCCTGGTGCCGCAGCGCCATCGGTCGCAGCGCGGCTCCCAGCGCGCCGTCCGAGCGTGCCGCGAGATAGACTTCGTTGGTCATCAGGTATTCGGGAGTCGTCATCACCTTCCACAGCGCCTCAACTGAGGCGGCGGCGACGTCGTCCTTCTTTCCGGCCCGCTCGATCGAACGCCTGTAGCGCGACTCGAGATCTGCGAACACCTGCTCGATCGCCGCGACGATCAGGTCGGCCTTGGTGGGATAGTGGCGGAACAGGGCTCCCTCCGACACCTGTGCCTCGCGCGCGATCGCTGCCGTGGTGAGCCGCGCGTAGCCCGAATCGACCAGGCATCGGGCAGTGGCGGCGAGCAGCCTGCGCTGCGTCTCCACGCTGCGATCCTGCTGCGCGACGCGGCGCCGGCCGAGCGCGACCGGGGCTGTGCCGGGCGAAGAGGGACGGGGGACGGGCTTGCGCACGCGGACTTCTTACCCGGACGGCCGGGTGAATGCAAGTGAGCACTCGCATTTTATCCGCTTCGCCGCGGTCGGCGCGGCCAGACGGCGCGGTGAGCCGCGCAGCGGCCGGCGCGCAGCTGTCGCGCGCGTCCGTCTCGTCTTGACGGAGCGGTGGTTCGGACGGAAGATCCGCGCCGCAACTGCGAAGAATCACCAGCATCTACCACGATTCCGCGTCAGCGCCGGCGCGCAGTAGCGCGACCCGGGCGGCACACGGAAGCCCGAACCTGTCAGGGGGCCTCGATGGAACTGAAAGAAGCAATTGGTCGCCGGCGCTCGATGCGCTTTCTCGCGCCGTATCGTCCGGTGGAAAGAGAGAAGATCCAGAAGATGCTCGAAGCCGCCCGGCAGTGTTCGTTCTGGGGCAACGTCAGAGCGCTGCGGGCCACGGTGATCGAGAAAGCATCGGCGCCGCAGGAGATCCTCGACGCGATCCCGGAAGGATCGGCGCTGGGCGGATTCCAACTGCGACTGGCGCCGGTGATCATCGTCTGGTGGCTCGACTGGCACGCGATCAAGGTGCAAGGCGACCGGCTGCACGAACTGGTGGAAGCAGGTGCTGCGGGAATCGACAAGGCCGACAGTCATCGCTACCTCGACGAGAAACTCATCCCGTTCTTCGCCGCTGCCGGCGACAGCCTGAAGACCGGCGGAATGACCGAGATGGACTGCGGTCAAGGAATCGCCCATGCCACGCTGGTGGCCTTCGAGGAAGGACTCGGCACCTGCCTGCTCGGCTTGCCGGCCCACAAGAAGCTGAAGAAAGCGCTCGGGCTTCCCGAAGACTCGAAGTTCCTGTGCGTGCAGACGGTGGGCTATCCGGCCGAGCAGCCCGAGGCCGGCGGCCAGCGCCCGCGGCTCCCGTTCGAAGAGATGTTCACGCTCAACGTCGCCGCCAACCCGTTCCCGCGTGAGCAGAAGGTCGTCGACGAACTCGTGCAAGCCAAACTGATCCAGGCGCAGGCTCCGCTGCCGTGGCGCTTCGAGGAACTCCAGTACCTCGCCAAGGCTCTCGACATCGCACCGATTTTCGGCGAGGAGTCCGACGGCATCGCGGTTGCGATGATGCAGGAGATGCAAGAGGCGATGGAGAAGGGCGGCAAGTCCTGATCGAGGCCGGGCAGCGAACCCAGGATCAGATAGGAGAGGCGACAATGGGCGATCCGTTCCCGCGCGAGGTTTTCGTGGTCGGCGTCGGCATGACGGCGTTCGGCCGGCATGAAGGCAAGACCATCCAGGATCTGGGACCCGAGGCTGTGCGAGCGGCGCTGGCCGATGCCGGTCTCGGCTACGAGGCGATCGAGACCGCCTACTGCGGCCACGTGCTGCAAGGCTCGACAGCGGGGCAAAGGGTGCTGTACGAGCTCGGGATGACCGGCATCCCGATCTTCAACGTGGAGAACGCGTGCGCCAGCGGCACCTCGGCGCTGCGTGCTGCGGCGCTGGCCGTCGGTCATGGAATCGCCGACGTCGCGCTGGCCTGCGGCTTCGAAGTGATGGGGCGCGGTGCCATCCCCACCGGAGGGGACGCGCGCCTGGAGCGCGGCGCCCCGGCCGGAGTCGCTCCGCTTCCCGCGCTGTTCTCGGCGGTCTTCCGCGCTCACGCCGAGCGCTACGGCACCACCCTCGAACAACTGGCCGCGGTCACCGTCAAGAACCGCGCGTACGGAGCCAAGAACCCGCGTGCCCAGTTCCACGAGGCTGTCACCCTCGACGAAGTGATGGCTTCGCGCGAGGTGGCGCCGCCGCTGCGGCTGCTCATGTGCTGCCCGACCACCTCCGGCGCCGCGGCGGTGGTGGTGGCCAGCGCCGATGTCGCGCGCGGGACCCGCAAGCCGATCCGGATCGTGGCGTCCGTGCTGCGCTCAGACCCGGCGATCGACCGAGGGGACGCGCTGGCGGGAATCACCGAGATCAACTCCGCGGCGATGCGCGCCGCGTTCGAGCAGGCCGGCGTGCGACCCGACCAGCTCGATACCGCCGAAGTCCACGACTGCTTCTCGATTGCCGAGATCATCCACTACGAGAACCTCGGCCTGTGCGCGCGCGGCGAAGGCGGCCGCTTCGCCGAGCAGGGCATCAAAGACGCCCGCGTGAAGGTGAGCACGAGTGGCGGCCTGCTCGCCAAGGGCCATCCGCTCGGCGCCACCGGCGTCGCTCAGACCGTCGAGGCCGTCGAGCAGCTTCGCGGCGAGTCGGGCGAGCGACAGGTCCAGGGCGCGCGTCTGGCGCTGGCGCACTGCCAGGGGTTCGGCGGCGCCGCCGGCGTGCACATCTTCGCGAAATGAGAGAAGTCGGCGCCGGTTGCTGACCCGACCCCCGGCGGCGGTGTTCACGGCGCCGCGCCCGCTGCGGGCGCTGCCGGAGCCGATTGTGGAGAAGCTACCGTGACGAACGATTTCGAGACCTTCGCGCGAGTGCTCGAGCAGCAGGCGGTTGCCAAGGGCGACGAGACTTTCCTGCTGTTCGAAGGCGAATGCATCGGCTACGCCGAACTCGACCGCCGCGCCAATCGCATCGCAGCGGCACTGGCGAGGCGCGGCGTCGGGCAAGGCTCGGGCGTGGCGATCATGATGAACAACTCGCCGGCCTGGCTGGAGGTTTTCTTCGGCACGCAGAAGCTCGGCGCCTACGCGGTGCCGATCAACGTTGCACTGCGCGGCGAGGGTCTCGGCTATATCATCGACCATTCTGAAGCCGCCACGCTGGTGGTCGACGCCGACCTGCTCGATGCAGTGCTGCCGATCCGCGCCGAGCGCAGCGGTCTGAGCCGCCTGATCGTCAACACTTCCTATCTGGTGGATCCCGCCACCGCGCCGCCGGTGCCTGCCGACGCTGTCACGCTGGCCGATCTGGCGGCCGAAGGCTCACCCGAGCCTCGCGATCGCGACCTGACGCCGGGAGGCAAAGCGGTGCTGCTCTACACGTCTGGCACTACCGGGCTTCCCAAGGCGGTGGTGGTACAGCGCGGGGGCTTCAGTTGGGCGGGCGTCACCGCTCTGGCGCAGGCCGCCTACGGTCCCGGCGAAGTTCTCTACACCTGCCTGCCGCTCTTCCACGCCAACGCGCTGTTCCTGAGCGTCATGCAGGCGCTGCGCTGCGCACTGCCGATCGCGATCGGACGCCGTTTCAGTGCCAGCCGTTTCTGGGATGATCTTCGCAGATACGATGCGAGCACGTTCAACGCGCTCGGAGCGATGATCCCGATCCTGCTCAAACAACCTCCCAGGCCCAGCGACCGGCAGCACCGCGTACACGTCGTGTTCAGCGCCGCCGCGCCCAAGTGGGCGTGGGAGCAGTTCGAAGAACGGTTCGGAACCAAGATATGGGAGGCCTACGGCGCAGTCGACGGCGGTGGGTTCATGCTCTTCAACATGGGCAACGGACCGAAGGGCTCGATGGGCGTGCCGCCGCCCGGCGTGGACGCGCGAGTCTTTCGCGAGGATGGCACCGAGGCCGAGCCCGGCGAAGTCGGCGAGCTGGTCTTCAAGGTGGACGACCCGGTGGCGCGGCGCGTGGACTACTTCAAGAACGAGAAGGCTTCGGCCGCCAAGATCCGCGACGGGTGGTTCCACACGGGCGATCTCGCCTCGCGTGACGATGAGGGGTGGTTCTACTTCGCCGACCGAGCCACCGATTCGCTGCGCCGGCGCGGCGAGAACATCTCCTCGTTCGAGATCGAGAAGATCGTCAATCAACACCCGAGCGTTCTGGAATCGGGGGCGTACGGTGTGCCCTCCGAGCTCGGCGAAGACGACGTCATGCTCGCGGTAGTGAAGAAACCCGGCATGGAAGTCACGCCCCAGGAGCTCGTCGCGTTCTGCGAGCAGCGCATGGCCAAGTTCATGGTTCCCCGTTACATCGATTTTCGCGACTCGCTGCCCAAGACCGAGACTCACCGCGTGCAGAAGGCCAATCTCAAGAAGGAAGGCGTGACGGCGACCACCTGGGACCGGGAGAAGACCGCGCCGCCGCGTCCCGCGTAGCCGATCGGACGCCGGTGCGCCGGCGAGCAAGGAGACCGCGATGCAATATCTGGATCTGGACCTCGACCTGACCGATCGCGAACGCGAGCTTCGCGCGGCCGCGCACCAGTTTGCGGCCGACGTTCTGCGTCCGGCCGCAAAGGCACTCGATGAGATGCCCGCCGACCGGGTCGTCGAGAAGAACTCGCCGCTTTACGAGGTGCTGCGCAAAGCCTATCGGCTCGGATACCACACCATCGGTATTCCCGAAGAGCTCGGCGGGCAGGGGCTCTCGCCGCGCGAGCGCCACATAGTCTCGGAGGAACTCGCCTGGGGCTGCTCGGGGCTGGCGATCGCGATCGGGGTGGCGTCGTTCCCGTCGCTGGCCGCCGCGATGTCGGGCAACCCCGATCTGATCAAGACCTACGTCACGCCGTTCCTCAGCGACACCGAAGCCAGGATGATCGGCTGCTGGGGCGGCACCGAGCCCAACCACGGCTCCGATTTCGTCGCTCTGGGAGCGGCCGAGAACAGCAATCCGGCGATCGTTCCGGACGTGCGCGCCAGGCTGGTCGGCGACGAGTGGGTCATCAGCGGCCAGAAGTCGCAGTGGGTGAGCCTCGGCACCATCGCCACCCACACGCTCGCCTTCCTGTCGGTAGACCCGAGCAAAGGCATGTCGGGCAACGGCGTGTGCATCATTCCGCTCGAGCAACCCGGCGTTTCCAAGGGGCCCGCGCTCAACAAGCTCGGCCAGCGCCCGCTCAACCAGGGCGAGCTGTTCTTCGACGACGCGCGCGCTCCGCAAGACCACATGCTGGTGGGCCCCGAGATGTACGACATGTACGTCGACGGCATTTTGGCGATGGCCAATGCGCTGATGAGCGCGACCTTCACCGGCGTGGCGCGCGCGGCCTTCGAGGAGGCGCTGGCCTACAGCAAGACGCGCATTCAGGGCGGCAAACCGTTGTGCGAGCATCAGCTCATCCAGCGGATGCTCTTCGAGATGTTCATGAAGGTGGAGGCGTGTCGCCGGCTCTCGCGCGCTGCCTACTGTTACAACGCGGTGACGATGCCGCCGGCCGTCGAGTATTCGATCGCGGCGAAGGTGTTCTGCACGCAGGCGTCTTTTGACGTGGCGTCGATGGCTCTGCAGATCCACGGTGGCTACGGCCTCAGCAAGGACTACGTCGTCGAGAAGCTGTTCCGCGACGCGCGCGCGTCGCTGATCGAAGACGGTACCAACGAAGTGCTCGGACTCGCCGCCGCGCGCAAACTGGTCGAGCGCTACGGGAACGCGGTGAGCTGAAAGCTGGAGGGGTCAAGTCGCGCCTTTCGATTTGCCGTCGCGACCGGTCGGAGCTGAGAGGGTAGGGGGGTCAAGTCGCGGCTTTCGATATGTCGTCGCGACCGGTCGGAGTTGAGAGGAAGGCGCAGGTGCCATGGGCAACGTAACGATCGAACGCGAAGGTGCGGTGGCAGTCTTGCGACTGGCCCGTGCACCGGTCAATGCGCTGGAACTCGAGTTCGCCCGCGAGTTCGAAACGGCGCTGCTCGAGCTGACGCCCGCGCAAGGGGTAGGTGCCATCGTGCTGGCGGGCAGCGGCGGTTGCTTCTCGGCAGGCCTCGATCTGAAACGGGTGCCCTTCTACAGCTTCGAACAGCAGCGCGAGATGGTCGCGACGGCCAACCGGATTCTCGCCTGGCTCTACGGGTGTCCGCTCCCGGTGGTGGCGGCGGTGACCGGACATGCGATCGCCGGCGGTCTGATCTTCGTGCTGGCTTGCGATTATCGCGTAGGCAGCGGCGCGCCGTGCAAGATCGGTCTCACCGAGGCGCAGGTCGGGATCCCGGTCCCGGCGGTGGCGATGGAGGTGCTGCGGGCGGAGGTCGCGCCGCACGTGGCACGCGTGCTGGCGCTGCGCGCGCGCAACATCGGACCGCAGGCCGCTCTCGCGTTCGGTGTTCTCGACGAGTTGCAGCCACCCGACCGCGTCCTGCCGGTGGCGATCGAACGGGCGCATGAAATGGCGGCGATGCCCGTGCAGGGGTACGCGAAGATCAAACGCCAGCTGCGCTCCGAAGCGTTGGCCCGGATCGAGGAAATCCTCGCGGGCGGTACCGATCCGATGCTTCGGTCGTGGGTTACAGAGGGCGCCGGAGAGGCCGCCGCCGCACTGTTGCGTGGAGCGAAGTAGCACGCCGGCCCGCGGCGGCACAGAGGAGACGAAGCGATGAACGAATTCATGTTGGATGAACGTGCGCGAGCGGCGCAGGACAAGACCCGCGAGTTCGTCAAGAATGAGGTCGATCCCGAGTATCTGCGGCGCATGGATCGCGACGAGATCCGCTTTCCGCGCGAATTGTACGAGAACTACGCCCGGCACAACCTGCTCGGGCTCAGGTTCCCGAAGCAGTACGGCGGGCAGGGAATGGACTGGGTCGCCGAATGCGCCGCGATGGGCGAGATCGGCGTGCTCGGCATGGCAGCCGGCTGCGCCTTCGTGATGCCGTCGATCGTCGGCGAGGCGCTGAACACCTTCGGCACCGAAGAGCAGAAGCAGAAGTATCTGAAGCCGATGCTCGAGGGCAGGCTGGTGTCGGCAGAGGCCCTGACCGAGCCGCGCGGTGGATCCGATTTCTTCGGTGCCAGCAGCCGCGCCGAAGACCGCGGCGACCATTTCGTCGTTCGCGGCATGAAGCGCTTCATCGTCGGAGCCGAAGGCGCGGATTTCTTCCTGGTCTACGTCCGCACCAACACCGCCGACGACGCGCCGCCGCACATGCGCATCAGCGCGATGATCATCGAGCGAGGCCCCGGCGTCGAGGTGAAGTACCTCTACGGTCTGATGGGAACCCGCGGCGGCGGCACCGGTCGCGTCGTGTTCCGCGACGTCGTGGTACCCAAGGCCAATCTGGTCGGTCCGTTGCACGGCGGGGCGCTGGTCTTCAACACCATGATGATCCCGGAGCGCCTGTGCAGCGCCGCGCCGGCGCCGGGCGGCATGCGTGCGTCGCTCGAGGTGGCGATGAACTACGCCGACCGGCGGCGCGCGTTCGGCAAGCCGATCAGGAAATACCAGGCGGTGAGTTTCATGATCGCCAAGGCGCAGACATTGCTGGACGCGAGCCACGCGATGATCTTTCAGGCGGCGCGCGCGGCCGATGTCGGTGCTCCCACGGTGCGGCGTATCGTCTCGGAGACCAAGAAGTTCGTCACCGAGGCGGCCTGGGATGTGGCCAACCTGGCGATGCAGGTGACCGGAGGCATCGGCTACACCGACGTCTATCCGATCGAGCGCGCGGTGCGCGACACGCGCCTGGCGCAGATCTGGACCGGCACCAACGAGATCATGAGCGGGATGATCCAGCACGACCTCTACGAGGAGTTCCACGCGCAGCGCGGCCGCTATCGAGACTTCGAGCGCGACGCGATGCACCCGGACGACACCGAGAAGATCTTCGACGACGACGACATGTGGAAGGTCTTCGACAAGCAGCAGTGAGCGAGCGCTGCCAACCCAGTGCAGGACAGAGAACCGCACACAGGGAGGCCACAATGAACAAGTCAGTGATGATCGCCGCCGTCTTCGTCGCCGTCAGTGCCGGATCGGCGCTTGCCCAGCTACCGGCTGCTCCGGGCGCGGTGATGCCCTCGCCCAAGGCTGTCGTCGAGGGCGCCAAGCAAGGCGCGACCGATGCGGCCGGCGCGCAGGTTCAGGGCGCCAAAGACGCCGCCGCTGCCAAGGCCGCGGGCGCGGCGAACCAGGCCACCGGCGGCGCTGCCGCGGCGGCAGCGGACAAGGCGGCCGCTGCGCAGCAGACGGCCGATCAGGCCAAGCAGGCAGCCGACAGCGCCAAGCAGGCCGGCCAGGCCGCAGAGGGCATGGGCAACATGATGAAAGGCGTCGGTCACTGACCGGGCCTCGTTGCTGGCGTCGCGCGGCCCTTCAGCTTCAACGCGACCGGCCGGATGGCGCTTCTTGCCGCGCGTCGGCGGGTGCGTACATGCTTTCCCAACCGCGCTGCTGCCAGCCAAAACCGCCGGCGGCTTTGACGCGCTGATACTCGCGCGTGCCGTGCGCGTTCTGGAACGCCCACATCGCGCGCGCCCAGGCGGGCAGATCGGGTATCCAGAAGCGCTGTGGCAGCGGCTCGGCCGGGTGCTCGGCGCCGAGCCGCACGCGCGCCAGGATCACGCCTTCGCCTTCTTCGTGCAGCCGCCGCGCCAGCAGCGACCCGTCGGCGGCGACGATCTGCGCCTCCCCCAGATAGTGCGAGCTGTATCGCAGGAACGGTGCTCCGGGAGTCTGGCACTCGAAATGGGCGCAATGCGCCGCGTGGATTACCGGAGCTCCGACCAGACGCGCGAACCGCGCCGGGGTCGAACGCATGATCTCACGGTTTTGCGCGTCCCAGCCCGACCACAGTGTGCGTAGCAGCGGCGCCTGCGGCAGCGTCCACCAGCACGACCCGCCGACGATCATGCGCGCGCGTCCGCGCAGCCGCGCGACCGTGCGTGTCCGCACCAGTTCCCAGCATACCGCCGCACCTACCGGTCCGAGCGGGCTCTGGATCAGTCCGTCATCGTGGCCGCCTATGTAGTATGCGTTCTCCCACATCGTCGGTTGGTCTTTGTCGTGCTGTCCGAGCACGCCATCGGGTCCGGCCAGGACGAAGCGGTTGGTTGCATCGCCGCCGTGAGCCGTGATGAACGATCCGCCGACCACGCCGTGGTACTCGCGTGCGAGGTCGCACAGCAGGCGGGTGGCCGGCCCGTCAGGGGGCAGCGCGACGTGGCGCAGCGCGAAGTGATAGCCCACCGGGCTGGTGAAGAACTCCGGCAGCACGACCCATTGCGCGCCGCGTCGAAACGCTTCGCGCACCAGCAGCTCCGCGCGCGCCAGATTGCCCGCCACATCGCCCAGGCGCGCGTCCATCTGGATCGCCGCCGCGGTGATCGTCTGGTCCATTCGAGTGGTCCCCGGCCGCTGCATAGCACGACGCTTCACGAAGGCGGAACCTCCGCGGTGCGGCGCGGCGCCGGTCGGGACGACGTCGCCGGTGTGGGCAGTGTGCCGCCGCTGCGGAGGTCGCTTCGACCCCGCTCCCGGCATAATCAATAGGTGTGGTCGCATCGCGCGCTGATCAACCAACCGCTTCGCGGAGTGCGGCGCGCGCGGCCGCGCCGGTGGAGGGCGTCGCTGGTCCGCGACCCGAACAGATCGAAGACCACATGCGTGCTCGGATGCGAGACGTTCTCGCCTCGCGCTCGACCGCTGCGGCGTTGGTAGTCCTGACCGGAACCGGCGCATTCTGCGCGATCAAACTCTGGTTGACGCCGGGCGCGGCGCTGTCGGGGTATGCGCCGCTGCTCGGGCTCGCGTTGTTTCAGGTCGTGGTGCTGATGTGCGTGCAGCGCGGCGCGACGACCTCGCTGCTGGAGCGGGTGCTGGTTGCGGACATGGCGGCGGTCTGCGCGGCGATCGCTTGGGCAGGAGTAGTACCGGGCCGCGCCACGGGTTCGGACTTTTTCCTGATGGGCCTGGCGATGCTCGGCGCCGCGCTGGTGCCGTGGAGACCGCGATCTCAGGCGACGCTCGCCGTGGTGGCCGCCATTGCGATCCTCGCCAACGCTTATGGTGCCAACGCAGCGATGACGGGCACGGTGGACTTCCGCACCTTCGTGCCCGCGGCGGTGCTGCTCGGCGCGTCGGTGTACACCAGTTACACGTTGCAGGCGGCCGAGCTGCAGAGCGCGCGCGCCGACCTGCTGCGGCGAAGCGCCGAAGCGGAGACCAGGGAGCAGAGCATGATGCTCGAACGCAATGTCCTGGAGCGCACCGCGGAATTCCAGGCGGCCAACGACGAGCTCGAAGCTTTCAGCTACTCGGTATCGCACGATCTGCGTGCACCGCTGCGTGCGATGGACGCTCTGAGTCAGGCGCTGCTCGAGGACTACGGGGCCAGTCTCGACATCGATGCCAGGGACTACCTGCAGCGCATCCGCGGGGAGACGGGCCGCCTGGGAGATCTGATCGACGATCTCCTGCGTCTCTCCCGGGTGACCAGATCGATCATGACGCGAGAAGTGGTCGATTTGAGCGCCGTCGCGTCGATCGAGGCGGCGAGGCTGCGCAGTTCGTGCCCGCAGCGCGACGTGCAATTCGTGATCGCGCCCGGCATGCACGCGAGTTGTGACGGCGCCCTGGTTCGGGTGCTGCTCGAGAACCTGCTCGGGAACGCGTTCAAGTTCACTCGCAAGACGGCGCGTGCACGCATCGAGTTCGGTTTCGAGCAGCACGACTCCGGCCGCGTCTACGTGGTCAGGGACAACGGAGTCGGCTTCGACATGGCGCACGTCAGCAAGGTCTTCGAGGCGTTCGAGCGTCTGCACAGCGCAGACGATTTCGAAGGAACAGGAATCGGGCTGACCACCGCCGACCGGATCGTCCGCCGGCATGGCGGTACCATCACGGCACATGCGCAACCCGGCGAGGGAGCCACGCTGCGCTTCACGCTGGGGCCCGCGGGGGAGGAGATTTCATGAACGACCCGATCGTACTGTTGGTCGAAGACAACCCCAACGACGAACTGCTGACGATTCGCGCGCTGCGCAAGGAGAACATCGCCAACAACATAGTCGTTGCTCGCGATGGCCAGGAGGCGCTCGATTATCTCTTCGGCAACGGAGCGTACGCCGGGCGCGATTTGTCGGTCCTGCCGCAGGTGATGCTGCTCGACCTCAAGTTGCCCAAGGTCAGCGGGCTGGAGGTGCTCGCGCGCGTGCGCGCCGACGAGAGGCTGAAGGCTCTTCCTGTGGTCATCCTGACGTCGTCGGCAATGGACCGCGACATCGTCGACGGCTATCGCCTCGGCGCCAACAGCTACGTTCAGAAATCGGTCAGCGCGGAGGATTTCAGGCAGGCAGTGCAGCGGCTCGGGCTGTTCTGGCTCCTGGTGAACAAGGTGCCGAGCACGTTCTGACCTCCCTGACCGATTCGAAGCCGCCCGAGGGACTGCGAGTCCGGATCGCGGCGCGCGGACGCGGCGGCCGCGCATCGATCGAAGGCACGACGAGGAGGACGGCGATATGGCGCCAGTTGACGTCTACGAAGCGATGCGCACCACGCGAGCGGTGCGCAGACTGAGGTCCGATCCGATTCCCGACGATGTGCTGCGGCGGGTGCTCGAGGCCGCGACCTGGGGGCCGACCGGCGGTAACCGTCAGCCGTGGCGCGTGATCGCAGTGCGCGACGCCGCCAAGAAGAGCCGCCTGCAGCAACTCTACGAAGCACCCTGGCGTGCCTACTCAGCCGCTCACCGAGAGGCACTGGCGGCGGCGCCGTCCGACGTCAACGAGCGCGATGCGCGGATGCTCGCGGCAGCCGACCACCTCGCATCGCACCTGGGCGAGGCTCCGGTGATCCTGGTCTTCTGCTTCAACGCCAGGTTGATGGCGATCACCGACTCGGTGCTCGACCGTCCCTCGGTGGTTGGTGGAGCATCCGTGTACCCGTCGGTGCAGAACACGCTGCTCGCGTGTCGCGCCGAAGGCCTCGGTTGCACGCTGACGACGTTGCTGTGCATCGCTGAGCCGCAGGTCAAGGAACTGCTCGAGATTCCACAGGAATGGGGCACCTGCGCATTCGTTCCGATCGGCTATCCGGTCGGTCGCGGTCACGGCCCGGTCAGCCGTCGCCCGCTCGAGACCATGGCGTACGCCGACGCGTGGGGAGAACCGCTTCGTTGAGACCGGGCGGCCGACATCACCGCGGATGGCGACTGGCCGCCCGGTGCGTCGCGACCGTCGTGCTCGCGCGGCTGGGTGTGGCGACGCTGGCGCTTGTGGATGTCGTTGCGCTCGCGTCGCTGGACATCGGTGCGCTCGCACAGACGGAGCCGCCCCGGAGCGCCGCGGCCGATGCGCGCGCCGGCGCGCTGGCACGCGAGATTCTCGATCACGTCGACGACCTGTTTCGCGGGCAGGCCAGTCACGGGCGTGCGCGCATGAGCGTCACCACCGAGCACTGGCAGCGCAGCCTCGAGCTGGAGTTCTGGAGCAAGGGCAAGGAGCGATCGCTGATCCGCATCACTGCGCCGAAGAAGGAGCAGGACACCGCCACTTTGCGTTCGGGAAACGACCTGTGGAACTTCCTTCCCAAGGTGAAGCGCGTCGTCAAGCTACCCTCCTCGATGCTCGGTGCGTCGTGGATGGGCTCGCACTTCAGCAACGACGATCTGGTCAAAGACAGTCGCATGGCCGACGACTACGCGCTTTCGATCAGTTTTCGTGGCGTTCGCGACGGCGCCGAGGTGATCGAGGTCACCGGTATCCCGCACCCCGACGCCGCAGTGGTGTGGGGCAAGGTGGTCGTGGAGGTACTGGCCGCCGACCGGATGCCGCGGGCTATCGGCTACTACGACGAACAGATGAAACTGGCGCGGACACTGACATACCACGACGTCGCCGCCTTGGGCGGGCGCCGCCTGCCGACGCGGATGTCGATGCAGCCGGCCGACGAGACCGCCGAGTCCACCGAGGTGCTCTGGCTCGAGATCGCCTTCGACGTCGATCTGCCGGACGAGATGTTCTCGCTGCGCAGCCTGCAGCAGTGACGTGCGATGATACGGATGGGCTGGCGAAATCTGTGGCGCAACCGGCGGCGCACCGCATTGACGATGACCACGGTGGGTTTTGCCACCGCGATCCTGGTGCTCACGCAGGCGCTGATGCACGGGATGGTAGAAGGTACCGCGCGCAACGCCACCGACACTTTCGTCGGTGAGGTACAGGTTCACGCGCCTGGCTGGGTCACCGACCGTTCCTTCTACAATTCGCTGGCGGCGCCGCGTCCGGTTCTGGCCGCGCTCGCCGAGGCTGGCCTGCCCGCGGCTCCCAGAGCGTACGGCTTCGGCCTGACCGCGCGCGCCAACAAATCGGCAGGCGCGATGTTCTGGGGCGTCGACCCGGCCGCCGAGGCCGGTGCGTTCGATCTGCCCGCGAGTCTGGAACGCGGCAGCTTCCTGACGGCGGCGGCCAGCCGCGAGGTGGTGCTGGGGCGCAAGCTGGCGCGCTCGCTCGAAGCTGACGTCGGCAGCGAAGTCATAGCGGTGGTCGAAGCCGGCGACGGGTCGATAGGCAACGAGCTGTTCACCGTGGTCGGCATTCTGCAGGGACTCGGCGAGACCGCCGATCGCAGCGCGGCGATCCTGCACAGCGACGACTTCAACGCTCTCTTCGTAGCCGGCGGGCGCATCCATGAGATCGCCGTCAATACACGCGGCGCGGTCGCGCCGGATCGGCTCGAAGCTCGTGTGGTCGCGCTCGCCCGCGACGCCGACGTCCGCACCTGGCGCGAACTGCTGCCGATGGTTTCCGACATGCTCGGCGTGCTCGACGCGAGCCTGTGGATCTTCTCGTCGGTGTTCCTGCTGGCGGCGGGCCTCGGAGTGACCAACACGATGTTGATGGCCGTCTACGAGCGCACCCACGAGTTCGGCGTGCTCAAGGCGCTCGGAACGCCGCCGCTGCGCATCGCCGCCGATGTCGCCGTCGAGGCGCTGCTGCTGGCGGTGGTCGCCACGGGTATCGGTGCCGGCGCAGGGACGGCCGGCGCGCTGGCGCTGCAACGCTGGGGAATCGACACCGCTGCCTGGGCAGGTTCGACTTCGCTGGCCGGTGTCGCGTTCGATCCGATCTGGCGTGCGAGCTTCTCGCTCGGCGCGCTGACGACGCCGGTGCTGACCATGTGGCTCGTCTGTGTGTTGGCGGCCGTGTATCCGGCCGCCTCGGTGGCCAGGCTGCGGGCTGTCGAAGCCATCGGCCGCACCTGAGGAAGGCGATGATCGCACGCATGGCATGGCGCAATCTGTGGCGCCGCAAACGACGGACGCTGATCACGGTGGCTTCGATCTCTCTGGGTCTGGCGTGCGTGGTGTTCTTCCTTTCGCTCGCTGAAGGTGTCTACGCGCAGCTGGTCGACGACGCGGTGCGGATGCTGGCCGGCCACGTGACGGTCGAGCACGAGTCGTACCGCGACGCACCGGCGGTCGACCTGGTGGTCGCCGATGCCTCGTCGCTGCGACGCCGCATCGAAGGCGTGGAGGCGGTAGCAGCGACGAAGCTGCTGATCGCCGGCCAGGGAATCGCCCGAAGCGGACGCGGAGCGGTCGGCGTTTCGATAGTCGGCGTCGAACCGCAGGTCGAGGCGAAGACCTCGCCGCTGGCGCGCAAGATGATTGCGGGGCGTTATCTCGAGTCCGGCGACGAGAGTCTGGCGGTGATCGGCAGCGCACTGGCCGAGCGGCTCGGACTGACCCCGGGCAACAAGCTCGTGATTGCGAGCAACGATCGCGACGGCAACCTGGTCGAGCGACTTTTTCGTGTCAGCGGGATCTTCAAGACCGGTGCCGAAGAGATCGACGGCTATCTGGTGGAAGTGCGCCTGGCCGACTCGCGCGGGCTGTTCGGCCTGGGCGCGGACGACGTGACCCAACTCGGCGTGCTGGTCCGCCCCGGCTACGACCCCGCGCGTCTGCGCGAGCAATTGGCCGCGGCGATCGGCGACGCAGAGATCGGCCGCCTGAACCTGGCGGTGCGTCCGTGGCAGGAGGTGATTCCCGAACTCGCCGCCTTCATACGTCTCGACCGCGTGTCCGACCACACCTTTCAGGCCCTGCTGGTGGTGCTGGTGCTGTCGACGATCCTGAACACGCTGGTGATGGCGGTGCTCGAGCGCGAGCGCGAACTGGGCGTGATGCTGGCTCTGGGGACCTCGCGCGGGCGGCTGGCGACGCTGGTACTGGTGGAGGCCGCGATTCTGGCCGCGATCGGTTGCACGGCCGGACTCGCGCTCGGCGGCGCCGTTTCGGGTCTCGTACAGGTGTACGGATGGGATCTGAGCAGCCTGTATCCCAACGGGATGACTCTTTCGGGACTGGCCTTGTCGACGACGATCCATGCGCGCGTGAGCGCGCACAAACTCTTCGTCATCGGCGCGCTGGTCTTCGCCGCGACGGTGATCCTGGCGCTGTTCCCGGCCTTTCGCGCGGCCCGGGTCAGCGCCCTCGAGGGTGCGCGATGATTTCGCAGTCGAGTTGCCGAGGCGCCGGTGGATCCGGCCGCGTGATGCTGCGGCTGGCGTCGGTGACGAAGGAGTATCGCGACGGCGAAGTCGTCGTCCGGGCGCTACGCGGCGTCGATCTGGAGATCGGCGCGGGCGAATTCGTGGCGATGGCGGGACCTTCAGGCTCGGGCAAGAGTACGCTGCTGCACATCGCCGGAGCGCTCGACCGGCCGACGGCGGGAAGCGTCGAAGTGGACGGCCACGATCTCGCCACGCTCAGCGAGCGCGAGCTGGCGCGCCTGCGGCGCGACCGCATCGGCTTCGTGTTCCAGAGTTACAATCTGATCCCGGTGCTGACTGCAGCCGAGAACGCCGAATACATACTGATGCTCCAGGGAGTCGCCGCAGCGGCGCGTCGCCAGCGCGTGCGTGAGCTGCTGGCGGAGGTGGGTCTGACGGGCCTCGAAGACCGCTACCCGCGCGAACTCTCGGGAGGACAACAGCAGCGCGTCGCGATCGCGCGCTCGCTGGCTTCGGGTCCGGCTCTGGTGCTGGCCGATGAGCCCACCGCCAACGTCGACACGGCCACGGCCGATTCGCTGCTCGATTTGATGGAAAGGATGCACCACCAGCGCGGCGTCACGTTTCTGTTCTCGACTCACGATCCGCGCGTGATGCGCCGCTCTCACCGCTTGCTGGGACTCGTAGACGGACGCATCGAAGGCGACGGTGCGCCAGCCGATCTGCTCGATGGCAGGCTCTGACCCGAGCGTTACCGCCGCTCGCCGCTGCGCGTCGCTGGTCGTAGCGGGGCTGTGGCTGGCGGCGGCGACGCCCGTCGCGGCGCTGCTCGGTGACGTCGAGGGCAGCGGCGGCCTCGACGCGAACCTGCGCACGACGGTGCTGGGCATCGACAACTACCATGCACCTGCGCTGCTGGGCGACCACGACTTCGACATGGCCTCGCAGACCCTGCTGCGCGCCGTCATCGCCGGACGCCCGAGCGACAGCCTGCGCTACGAAGTGCACGCCGTGCAGTCACTGGAGCAATCGACCGCGACCGGCGGCGCGGCCGCCGGTCTGGCGTCGCCGGTTGGCCCGTCGTCGTCGAACCGTGAACTGCGATATCGCGCGCTCGACTTCACCTGGGCGCAGGACGACCGTGGTCAGTGGCGCAGCGGCCTGGTGCTGGACCGTGCCAACGCGACGTTGCGGCTAGGGGCTTTCGACGTGACCGCGGGCCGTCAGGCCATCACTTTCGGCCACACCTTCTTCTGGAGCCCGCTCGACGTGTTCTCGCCGTTCGACGCGCAGCAGTTCGACCGAGACTACAAACCCGGTGTCGATGCGTTGCGGGTGGACGGCGATCTCGGCGCTCTCAGCGGCGTCACCTTGGTGGCCAGTGCGGGGCGCAGCATCGACGCGGCAGGCCAGGCTGCGCACGGCGGCTTTGCCGACGCGTCGTGGACAGGGTCGGCGCTGCTCGCGCGTGCATTCACGAACGTGGCGGGCTGGGACCTGGAGATCCAGGCGGGCAAGGTGTACGCCGGCTGGCAAGTCGGGCTGGGCGCCACCGGTGAATGGCTCGGAGTGGACCTGCGGGTCGAGATGGCGGCGTTGCGCGCCGATTCCAGCCCGCCGCTGGTCATCGACTTGCCGGCGCCGATGCCGGATCTGGTGCGCGATGCCGAGACTCTCGTCGTCGGGGCGGGGCGTCGCTTCGATAACTCTCTGGATCTGCACGCGGAATATTTCCTGAACGGCAGCGGCGACGCCGATGATCTGGCGACCTCGCTCGCGCGCGTGTCGGGCGGTGCGTTGCTCGCCGCCAGCCGTCATCTGATCGGTGTTACCGCGGCCTACGAGCTGCTGCCGATCCTGGTCGCGCGACTGTCGTGGATCGTCTCGCTGGAAGACGGCTCGGGGCAGGTGCAGCCGGGTCTGACCTGGTCGGCCGCCGACAACGTCGAAGTGTTGCTGGGCGCCTTCGTCTCGCACGGGCAGCGTCCCGATACGCCGGACTCGGGATCGGTAGATTTCCGCAGCGAGTTCGGCAGTTATCCGAGCGTGCTGTATCTGCAGCCGAAGATCTACTTCTGAGCGCCTCGGCGCTATCTCGTGGCAGGCGCGGAACGCGAGCCTACAGCATCGCAATCGCCTTGATCGCCATCACCTCGTTGGTGGCGTCCATGATCTGCAGCAGCTTGGCGTCGCGCATGTACTTCTCCAGACCGTACTCCTTGGAGATGCCGTATCCGCCGAGTACCTGAACCATCTCTACCGTGTGCTTCATCGCCATGTTGGTCGCGAAGACCCGCGCCGCCGCCGACAGCTTGAGGTCTCCGAGCGCGCTCTGCGCCAGAGTCCACGACGCTTTCCACAGCAGCCCGCGCGCCGCCTCGATCGCCTGGAAGCACTCGAAGAAGCGAAACCCTATCGCTTCGTGCTCGACGATCGGCCTGCCGAACTGCACCCGCTGCTTGGCGTAGCCGAGCGCTTCTTCGTACGCCGCCCTCATCAAACCGACGGCGAGATAGCCGACTCCGATGTTGCCGACGGTCTTTATGGCATTGTGGATCATCGGATAGTTCTCGCTCGGCGGTACCAGCATGTAATCGGCGGGAATGCGTGCGCCGTCGAAAGCGACCGCCGCCTGGTTGAGCGCTCTCATGCCGATCTTGTCGAGCGCGTTGCCGCGCTGTACTTTCTCGCCGAGCGGCACCAGGAACACACCGGAGCCTGGAATCCCCTTTGACGGGTCGACGCACGCGAAAACCAGAAAGAGGTCGGCGATGCCGCCGTTGCTGACGAAGCTCGACTTCTCGCCGTCGATCCGCCAATGGCCGCCGTCGCTGGTAGCGCGAGTGGCGTGGTGCACTGAGGGATCGTGATAGTTGCTGCCGTCCGAGCCGATGTTCCCTTCCGAGCTGCCCCACGCGGTGATGAGAGCACCGGTGTCGTCTTCGCAGTAGGGCCGCACGAACCTTTCGATCATGTCCTTGCGGTCGGGCGCCAGCACGCTGACGAACAACGGTGCCACCGGTGCGGCGAGCAACGTGGCGGTGATGCCGATCCCTCCCACGGCCAGTTCTTCCCACACGAGTGCGGTGGTCAGCGGGTCCAGCCCCATTCCGCCGAACTCTTCGCGGATTCCCATCTTGCCGAATCCGAGCTCGAAGGCCTGAGCGAGGACGTCTCTGAAAATCGCGCTGGTGAACACTTCGTCGGGGTTGGCGATCCTGTCGAGCGCGATCTCGGCCGGGCGCAGGACTTCGCGCGCGAATCTTCGCGCGAGTCCCTGGATTTCGAGCTGCTGGCGGGTTGGCGAGAAGTCGATCATCTCTCGAATCCCCAGTCGGTGCGTGCGAAGCAGTGCGGAAGGAACGCCGACGAGTCGGCCTCGCCGACGATCTCTCCGGGAAGCATGCGGTTGGTGCTGGTGAAATAGTACGAAGTGATCGGCTGAACGCATTCGATCTCGTTCCACGGATCGAACGGCGAGGGCTGGAAGGCGATCTCGCCGGGACCCATCTCGAATGCGTGGTACTCGACCTCGGTCTTTTGTCTGACCACCAGCACCGGGCCTTCGAACCCCGGCTTCAGGTCGGCCCTCGGCATGAACTTGAACAGAAAACTCGGGCCGACTTTGAGAGGCGGCTGATCCATCTTCACCTCGAGGTTGGCCGTCACCGTGACGAACCGGACTCCCTTCCTCTCGATCCAGCCGGTCGCGACATCGCCCTGGCGTGACAGGTGAATGTTGCCGGTCTTCTTGGGAAAACCGTAGATCTCCCTGCCGTTGAAGATCCGATCGTCGCTGCCGTCCAGAGGCATCGAAAGACAGTAGTTGCCGATCTCTCCGCGGTACTGGCAGCGCACGAAGATCGCGCCCTCGCGATATCCCGGCCCGAGGTTGGTCTCGGGGAATCTGCAGATGTAGACCAGCGCCCACGGCTCGGCGGCGGGCTCGAGCGGCGGCGGAAGCAGCCGCGAGACGATCTGCGGCCGTGTCTCGTAGAGCAGCCCGAGCATCTCGGCCCCCGGAAACTCACGCACCGCGTGCCGGTAGTAACTGTCGATTTCCTCGCTCGACTTTACGAATCCCACTGTCGTCTCCTGGTCCGGAATCTGCGTGCAGCGGCTTGCACGAAGGCTATCCGGCGGCGGCTGGTTCGCCGTTGGTTACGCTACGGATTCGGCTCGCCCGCGGCGCGGAGCCGGACCCGTGGCAGCGCGAAGAAGAAGGTGCTCCCCTTCGCGAGTTGGCTGTGTGCCCATATTCTTCCGCCGTGGCCCTCGACGATTCCCTTGCAGATGGGGAGCCCGAGACCGGCGCCATGGCGGTCGTCACGCGTGGCTTGCCAGTATCTATCGAAGACGTGAATCAGATGTTCGGGCGCGATTCCGCTCCCGCTGTCACTGACCCAGAACAGCACTTCACCGTCCTGGCTGCTGGTTCCCACTTCGATGCGGCCTCCGGCTGGCGTGAACTTGATCGCGTTGCCGATCAGGTTGGCGAAGACCTGCTGGATCCGGCGCCGGTCGACCAGTACGCAGGCGTCATCGGTGCGGACCGCCGCCGTGAGCTCCACGTCCAGCGCTATCGCCCGCGCCGCTTCGACCGCGGCGCCGACCAGATCCGCGCAGGGGTGGGGCTGCCGGTCGTGAACCATCTGCCCGGCTGCCAGCAGCTTCTCGTCGAGCAGGTCGTCGATCAGGCGGTTCATCTCGTCGATCGATTCGTTGATCAGACGCGCCGCGCGTCTCTCGGACTCGGTCGCGGCGCGAGCTCCGAGCGTGTGGGCGGAGAAGAGTATCGCGGTGAGCGGACTGCGAAGCTCGTGGGCCACCACCTGGAGCACGTCGTCGCGCGCCGCGGTGGCATGCTGGGCGGCCTGGAACAGCCGCGCATTGTCGATGGCCATGGCGGCCTGCCGTCCGAGCGCCTCGGCGAGTTGGAGGTCTTCTTCCCCGAAGCGAACGCCTCCGCGGCATCCGAGAAAGACGATGGCGCCGAGCATCCGGTGATGCACCGCCAGCGGGATCGTGATCGACCAGGTCGGGTCGAGTCGTTCCAGAAGCCTGCGGTCCTCGCCTTCGATCCCGAGCGCGCCGGCGAAGTCGGGCGGCAACTCCGCGCAGGACTCGGCCCGGCGCGTCTCGAACACGCGACGCACCATCGGCGGCGGTTCCCCTGGTTCGAGCGACCGTTGCAGGGCCTTGGCGATCTCTGCCTTGGCCGGATCGGAGGTCGCGACCTCGAGGCGGCGCACCTGTCCTCGTTCGTCGACGACGTCGACGATGACGAAGTCGGCGACCGAGGCCGAGGCGAGCCGCGCGATGCTGGCGAGGGTCTTCTCGTGGTCCAGTGACGAAGCGAGCAGCGCCGCGGCTTCGACGAGAAAGCGCTGTCTGGTCTCGCGGCGCCGGCGTTTTGAAACGTCACGCAATACCGCCGCGGAGATTCGCTGTCCTCCCACCGTGAACGACGAGATCGCGATCTCGGCGGGGAACTGCTCGCCGTCGCTGCGCCGTCCGACGACCGCACGCTGCTCTCCCGAGGTTCGTGATCCGGGCTGTCGCTCGATGAATCGTTCGATGTGCCGGCGATGGGCGGGACCCGAGCCCGGCGGGAGCAAGTCATCGAGAGGCCGCCCGAGCATCTCTGCGCTCGAGCGGCCGAATATGCGCTCGGCACCTTGATTGAAAACCGTGACATTCTGGTCGCCGTCGACGGCGATGATCGCGTCGGTGGCGAGCGTGACGATGCCGGACAATTTTTCTTCCGAAACGCGCAGTCCGTCTTCAGCTACTTTGCGCGGCGTGATGTCGAAGCCGGTGCAGAAAACGAGGTCGGTGGCGGGGCTCTCTTCTATCCGCGTCGTGCACCGCCACAGGATTTCGCGGCGCTCGCCACCCTTGGTCATCCATGAGTTCTCCAGGGTGATCGGGTCGTGACCGGCGGCCAGCGCGGTCATGTGCGCCTCCTGGATCTCCGGGCGGTAGTGCCGCAGCAACTCCGCGCGCTTGATCGGGTCGCGGACCTCGTCGAGCGTGTAGCCGGAAAGTTCCTCGCAGGCCCGGTTCCAGTACACGACCTCCAGATCGCGATCGAGCACGACGACGAGCGAACCGACCATGTCGAAGAGGTGAAAATCGTGGCCGATCGCCGGGGTGGCTCCGGGTCCCGGAGCCGCGCTGCCGCGGCTGCGATGTCGCGGGATGCTCACGCGCCCGTGACTACGCCGTCGCGGCTGCTAACGGAAACCGGACCTGAAACGCTACAGTCCGGCAAGGACGTCGAGCAGGCGTTGCTGGTCGGTCCTGCCCTTGTCCAGGCACGCGGTGGCTCCAGCGGCGCGACTGCGTTCGAGTTCGTCCTGGGTGCACGCACCGGTGAGGATGATCACCGGCAGCCGCTGCCACCGCGTCGAACGCCGGATCGCATCGGTGAGTCCGAACCCGTCCATGCCAGTCATGTTCACGTCGGTGATGACGGCGTCGACGGTTTCGCGCTCGAGCAGGGCCAGCGCTTCTTCGCCGGAGGCCGCTTCGATCACTTGATAACCGGCTCTCGACAGCAGCCGCGCTTCCAGGACCCGCTCGTCGCGCGAATCGTCGACGATCAGGACTCGCCCCGCTCGTTCCCTACTCCGGCGTGTCTCGAGCAACTCGCGCACCTTGCGCAGCAACACGTCGGTCGGGCACGGCTTGGGCACGAATTCGCTCCCGGGTTCGAGCAGACCATGGCGCACGATGGCGTCGTCGGCGTACCCCGACATGTAGAGGATCCGTGTGCTGGGGCGCAGCGCGATCAACCGCTCGGCCAGTTGCGGTCCGCTGATCCCCGGCATCACGACGTCGGTGAGCAGCAGATCGATGTTTCCCTGGAATCGTCGAGCGATCTCCAGGCCCTGCTCCCCATCGGCGGCGGGAAGCGTCCGGTAGCCGTGACTCTCGAGTATCCGGCGGACCACATCGCGAACCGCCGCCTCGTCTTCCACCAGCAGGATGGTCTCCGTGCCTCCGATCGCCGTGGACGAGGACGTACGCTCGGCGGTCTCCACCGGAGCGTCGACGCGTGGAAGGTAGATGTTGAACGTCGTTCCTTGCCCTGGTTCGCTGTAGACGGCGATGTGCCCTCCGCTCTGCTTCACTATCCCGTGCACGGTGGCCAGCCCGAGCCCGGTACCCTTTCCGGGTTCCTTGGTCGTGAAGAACGGTTCGAAGATGCGCGCGAGGGTCTGCTTGTCCATGCCCTGACCGGTATCGGATATCGAGAACGACACGTACTTTCCCGGGCTGACATCGACGTGCGATCGCGCATACGCTTCGTCGAGCTCGGCTTCGCCGGTTTCGATAGTCAGCTTGCCGCCGTCCGGCATCGCGTCGAGTGCATTCAGCACCAGATTCATCACGATCTGGTGCAATTGGTTGGGATCTACGCGAACGTGCCCGGACGGCGTTTTCGACACGATCGTCAGGTGGACATCCTCGGTGATCAGACTCGTGAGCATGCTCTCGATTCCGCGCAACTCGGTGTCGAGATCGAGCACCTTGGGTTGGAGGACCTGCTTGCGGCCGAAGGCGAGCAGCTGCGCGGTCAGCGCCGCCGAACGTCGAGCGGCATTGTGGATCTCACCGATGGGCCCCAGCATGGCAGGCTGGCCGCCGGCAGCGTCGGCAAGCAGGTCGCAGTACCCGTTGATCACGAAGAGCTGGTTGTTGAAGTCGTGCGCGATTCCCCCCGCCAGCCGTCCCACCGCCTCCATCTTCTCCGCCTGACGGAACCGTTCTTCGAGGCGCAGCCGCTCGGTGACGTCTTCCTTGATGGCGATGAAATGGCTGATGTGGCCTTCGTCATTGCGAACCGGAGTGATCGTCTGTCGCTCGGTGTACAGGCTACCGTTCTTGCGGCGGTTGACGAGCTCTCCTTCCCAGATGTTTCCGGCCAGGATCGTGTCCCACAGGACTTTGTAGACGGAAACGTCCTGCAGGTCCGACTTGAGAAGCTCGCGCGGGTTGCGGCCGATGGCCTCAGCCCAGCTATAGCCGCTGAGAGCGGTGAAGGCGGGGTTGACCCACTGGATCGCACCGTCGCGGTCGGTGATGACGATCGCGTTGCCCGCCGACTCCAGAGCGGAGCTCTGCAGGTGCAGCCGCTCCTCGGCCTGTTTGCGCTCGGTGGTGTCCGAGCGGATCGCGACGTATTGAAACGGCTTGCCATCGGCACCGAGAAACGGGACTACGGTGGTGTCTCCCCAGTTGATGGTTCCATCCCGGGCGCGGTTGGCGAGTTCGCCTTTCCACACCCGTCCGGCGCGCGTCGTAGCGCGTATCGAGCGCACGAACTCGGGTGAGTAAGTTCCGGGATCGATCAGGCGATAATCTTCACCGACGAGCTGCTCGCGAGCATACTTCGAGATCGCACAGAAGTTGTCGTTGACGTAGGTGATCTTACCCTTCGCGTCGGTTATCGCGACTATGGCGTGCTGGTCGAGAGCGAATTTCTGATCCCTCAGCTCGCGGACCACCGAGTCGGTGCGCGTCAGCGCGTCGTCGAGCGTGCGCGAGAGCGCACCGATCTCGTCATCTCCGGCGATCTCGCTCCAGTTCTCAGGAGCGTTCTCGTGGCGATGTTCGATGAGTTTCCCGATCTTCGCTATCGGGGCGAGGACCAGGCGGTTGAGCATCGCGTATCCGAGAGCGGACAGCAGCAGCAACGCCGAGAGCAGGGCGAGCGAGAACTCGACGGTCAGACGCCGGATCGCGGCCTGAGAGGGACGCAGATCGAGATGAACGATTACCGCTCCATCGACCAGCGGTCCGGCCGCCAGTTCCGGCTGGCTGAGAAGCAGCGGCGACGTGAAGTCGAAACGACCGGTACCGCCGTGATAGTGGCTGGAGCTGTGCCTGGTGCGGACAGCTCTCGCGAAATCGTCTGCGGCATTGTCTACCGGCAATGTGTCAAGAGGTTCGCCGAGCCACGCCACACGCGTCGAGGCCATGATGCGAGCCGGATGGCCGCCGGCCACGATGATGAGGCTGACCTCCTTTTCCGCGCCGAGCGCGGTGACCACGCGCTGCAACTCACCCTGGCGCGAAATGCTCTCGGCCGCGTAGTTGAGCGAATTCGCCAGCAATTCGGCGCGTAGACGTACCTTGCTGATGACCAGGTTGCGCGACACCACGTAGGTACCCCACACACCGGCAAGCGACAGGGCAACGCCGACCACGATCAACGGTTGCAGGATCTTGCGCCTGAGCGAGCGCGCGACCGGGGTTGGTGCGGCCCTCATAGCGGCGGCTCTTTACCGACGAAGATCGCGGTGAAAGCGTCACTGCGGCGATCGGCTCCTTTGATTTGTCCGCTCTGGCGCATCAGCCGGTCACAGGTGTCGATTGCGGCTGTGAGTTTTCCGCCCGGTCGCAGATAGTCGGCCTGATCGGACTCGAAGAGGCGTTTGGTGCCGCCCGTCAAAGCCTCGCGAAATTCCGCGGGCGTGATGTTCTCGCGGCCGGCCATTATCCGGTCGGCATCGTCCGGATAATGGTCTCGGTACGCGACAGCGCGATGATATGCGCGCAGCAGCTTGGCGATGTCAGCCGGGCGCCGGGCGTTGATCTCGGCCTCCACTGCGATGACGTCGAGCACTTCGCCGGGGATATCTGCAGTGGAGAAGATTTTGTGGGCCGCGCCGTCGCGCAGCAACCTGATCGAAGTTGGAGGGTAGGACACCACCGCGTCAGCTTCCCCTTTGCGAAAAACGTCGAGCATCGAGACTTGGTCCATCGGTACCGGCCTGACGTCGGCCAGCGTGAGTCCGTTTTTCTCGAGGGCGCGCCCGAGCACGTATCCGCCGAGCGACGCCGGTTCGATGGCAATGCGCGCTCCGCGCAAACCGACACCATCGGCGATGCCCGCGCGGGCCAGGATGACGTCCGCACCGTCGGAGTAGTCGACGACCTGTACGATCTGGGGCGAACGGTCGCAGTTGTCGCGGATCTGCAGCACATCGATCACCGTCGTCGCGATGACGTCGATCTGGCCGCGTTCGTAACTACGCCGGGCATCGGACAGGCACGAAAACTCGACGATTCGCAGATCCAGCCCTTCGTCGCGGTAGAAGCCCTTCTCCTGGGCCAGATACAGGAACTCGTAGCCGGGCCACGGATTGATGCCCAGTCGCAGAGAAGGGGCGGCTTCCGGAGAACACCCGATGACGAACGAGAGTGCGGCGGTTGTCACCAACGGGCGAAGGTAGCGGGCGATCGGGTTGCGGGTCACCGGCATTCTCCACGGCTCTCGCGCGCTGCCGCGACGGCGCGTCGATGAAGTTCACGCTGCTCGTGTCTGAGCGTCCGGCATATGCCCCAGCCGGGCGCGTGCCCCACGCATGTCGAGCCGCGGTCACTATAGTCTTCCTGAGGCGGATAATTGCAACGCTGTTCATCAAGCCGGCGCCGGACTTCCCTCACCTCGCTCGAGAGCCTATCGTTGTCTGCGTGGCAAGAGGCGAAGCGCGATCCGAGGGATACGAGAGGCGGTTATTGCAACGGAAGATCCAACGCTGATGGCCGCCGTTCCTGGGTGGGGCTAGAAATGAAAGACGACCAAAGTATCAGCGGGTCTGTATCGGCGGTCCGACGTCGATTGATCGCGGATCGGAGCGGATTTCTTGTTCTGCACGTTGTCGTGCTGCTGCTTCTCGCGGCCCCCTCCGGCATCGCGCAGGAAGCGAGTCCATCTGCAAACGACGCGGGAGGCGCCGGCGCGCCGGCCGCGACGCCCGGTGCGCCGGTCGGCGCCGACATCGAAACGCTGCGAA
Source organism: Deltaproteobacteria bacterium (assembly GCA_016218925.1). Classification (GTDB taxonomy): domain Bacteria; phylum Desulfobacterota; class Binatia; order UBA1149; family CAITLU01; genus CAITLU01. The sequence continues at coordinate 59,702 of JACRCR010000160.1, forward strand.
AGCTGCTCGGAGTAGCGCCAGCCCCCAAGCCGCAGCCGGTGGTCGAGCCTGAAACGAAGCCGGAGCCTGCGGCGCCTGTTCCCGAGGCCGTGGAGCAGAAGCAAGAGGAGCCGGCCGCGGCGCCTGTGGCGGTGGAGCCTCCAGCCAAACCCGCCGAGGCCGAGGTGCAGGTGAAGGAGCCGGCCAAGGCGAAGCCCTCCAAGCCGGCGCCGTCGCGCCAACCGGCGCGGCCCGCAACCGTCAAGACCAAGCGACCGGCCCCGAAACCGGCTCCCGTTCGTCGTGTCGAGCCGGCCACGCCGAAGACAGTAGAGAAGCCGCCCGCCGAAGCGGCGGGCGGCGAAGCCGGACAACCGCAGGCCGAAGGCGCGAAGACCGATCAGCAAGCAGCGCCGGCCCCCGCGCCGGTCGCCGCTGCGACCCCCGCTGAAGACCTGCCGTCCGAGGGGACGTTGGTGACCGGCAAGGATCTCGAGCGCTGGCGCCATCTGCTGGTGCCGGGACAGCAGTGGGCGCTGTCTCGCGGGGCGACCATGCGGGTGGTCAAGCGCGAAGTGATTCCGATGGAGCGTGCGCGCACCGAGGCCACAGAGCGCTATCACGCCCAGGTCAGCCTATCGGCGGATAGATTGCACGCAGAGAACTACGTGGCCGGCCTGCCGTTCCCGGTCGTCGATCCGGAGGACCCCGACGCCGGCATCAAGCTGATGCTCGATTACGAGGCGCGAATCATCATTGACGACGTAGACGTGCGCAACTTCGCGTGCATGACCGGTGGGCTGGATCCGAAGCTGGGACTGCGCATCGAACGCGACTTCCGCAACGGGCACCTGCGGCGCCTCTCCTACGTCGGCCGCAACTACGTGCAGCCCAAACCGACCTGGCACACTCCCGATGCGCTTCGCTCGCGAGAGGTGCTGCATCCGATAACGGAACCGTTCGACCTGAAAGGCGCCGGCTTCAGCTACACCCGCTTCCTGGATACCAGCCGTCCCGACGACTCGTGGTTGTACTATCCTCAGACCAAGCGGGTTCGTCGTTTGAGCACCGCGCAGCGTTCCGAGGGCGTGTTCGGACAGGACATCGATCTGGACAGCTACGCCGGTTTTTCGGGTTCTCCGGCCTGGAGCGAGTGGCGCTTCCTCGGCGTCAAGACCGTCCTGGCCGTCATGCACGCCGAGAATCTGCCACCGAAGTGGCTGTCGCCGCCGGCCGATTTCATGTTCGACGACGTCTGGGAGCCTCGCGAGGTGTACGTTCTGGAAGGCCGCTCGCGTCTGGCCGGGTACGCGTTCAGCCGCCGCATCATCTACCTGGACCGCGAGTCGTTCCTGATCCCGATGAACGAGATCTACGATCTCAAGGGCAACCTGTGGAAGTCCGAGATCCAATCCTGGAGGTTCGCGACCAAGCCGCGGCCGGAGGCGGTGCGGGCCGTTTACGACGACGTGCAGGGATTCATCCCGGGGATCACGATGTTCGACATGCAGTTCAATCACGCGACTCGCTGTGAACTGCCGGCGCACGACGCGCCCGGCGAGGAAGGCTGGTACTACAACTTCGGCGACGCCGAAGGCACCACGGAGGAAGTCTTCATGGTGTCGGCTTTCATCGGTTCGGGACGTTGAGACGATGACGACTCAGGCCCCGGCGCGGGCGGTGTGGCCACGGCGGCCGGCGTCACGTAGACTCGCCGCCGCATCGTCTGGGTCGACCGGACCCCGGCGCACCGGAGGCAGCCATGGCCACACAGAGCGCACCGCGACCCCACCACGCCTTCAAGGAGCCGCACGGACTCTCGCCGCGCATCCAGTGGCTGCGCGACCACTACTTTCGCGGCCTGGGCCGTAGCTGGAACAACGAATTCACCTGCTGGACGACCGGTACGGCGTGGGACGTCGTCTACGACGAACTCGCCTACTACATCGTTCCCGAGACCTACGCCTTCTTTCAGACCTTCCGGTCCTCGACTCTGCAGGCGGCGCGTCCGGTTCCTCTCGAGGCCGACTTCTGGAATTGGAGTCTGCCCGAGCGGCGCGCGTGGCTGATCCGCAAGGTGATGGTCGACTGCGTGCCGCAGGAGGTGCTGCCCGGCGACCTGATAGCCGGAGCTCGGTTCAACATTCTGGTCTCGCGCGCCTGGACCAAGCGTGAGAGTGCGCGCCGCGATCGACTGGTCAACGGGCCGCACGCAATCCGCGCGGCGGTCAAGTGGTTCCACGAGCACGGCTACGGGAACAGCGGCGCCACTTCGGGTCATCTGATCCCGGGCCACGCGCGCGCGTTGGAAATCGGCTGGAAGGGGATCCACGACGAGATCGAGAGCGCCTACGAGGCGCTGCCTGCGCGTGACAAGCGCGGCGCGAAAGGTGCCGAGCTGCGTGCGATGAAGACGGCCGCGACGATGTCTCGCGATGTCGCGGCGAAATATGCCGCGCTGTGCAGTCGCCTCGCCGATGAAGAAGCCGACCCGCTGCGCAAGTCCGAGTTGGTGGCGATGGCCGCCAACCTCGAGCGGGTTCCATGGCTGCCGCCGCGCAATTTCTGGGAGGCGCTGCAGGCACTGTGGATCAACCACATGCTGATCATGAGCGACGAGAACTATCCGGGACCGGGCGTGAGCTTCGGCCGCATGGACCAGTACCTGCTTCCGTACTGGCAGCGCTCGCTCGCCGAAGGCATGGACCGCGAGTTCGGCAAGGAACTCCTCGAGTGTTTCTGGGTGCACGCCAACACCGCCTATGACGCGATGATCAGGATGGGCGGCAACCAGGGCATCACCGCGGGCTTCGGGCAGTTGATCAGTCTGTCCGGACTCGGCGCCGATGGGCGCGACATGACCAACGACCTCACCTACGCGATCCTCGAGGTCGTCGACGCGATGTCGCCGATCCTCGAACCCAAGCCCAACGTGCGGCTGCACCGCGGCACACCCGAAGTGCTGCTCGACAAGGTAGTCGAGATGATAGCCGCGAGTCAGGGCGCACCGTTTCTGCTCAACTTCGACGAACGCTCGATGGCCGGTATGCTGCGCGAGGCCAGGATGGCCGGCTGCGAGCACCTCATCCACGAAGGCAACGTACACGAGTACGCGTCGGTGGGTTGTCTGGAGAACACGATGGTCGGCAACGACCGATCGGGGACCGTCGATAGCAATCTCAACCTGCTGAAAGCCGTCGAACTGGCGCTGACCGGTGGCTGCGATCTGGTCCCGGCCGTGGATCCGCTCACCGGCAAGGCGGCGCGGATTACGCGCGACGGCGCGCATACGCCGCAGGCCGCTGACTTTGCCGGTTGGGAGGACTTCTGGGCGGCCTACGTCGAGCAGACCCGCGCGATCGTGCGGCGCTGTGTGGACCTCTACGAGCGCAGCGAGGCCGCGCGTGCGCAGTTCAGCCCGACGCCGTATCTGTCGTGTCTGGTCGGCGGATGCATCGAGCGCGGACTCGATATCACGCGGGGAGGCGCGGAGCTGAGCTTCACGACTATCGAGGCGGTCACGTTTGCGACCACGGTCGATTCGTTGCTGGCGATCAAGTACCTGGTGTTCGACGCCAAGAAAGCGACCATGATCGAACTGGTGCGGGCTCTGCGCGACAACTGGGAGGGGCACGAGACGCTGCAGGCGTGGGCCAAGTTCCGCGCGCCCAAGTACGGGCGCGACGACGACAGCGCCGACGCGATGGCACGCGACGTGATGACGGTGTGGACCGAGGAGACCTGGCGGCATCGCACCCGCTCTACCGGGCGCCAGTTCCGTCCGGGCATGCTGAGCTGGAACTACTGGGTGGGCGACGGCTACGTAATGGCCGCCAGCGCCGACGGACGGCCCAAAGGACGCTTCCTGTCCAACGCGATATGTCCTTCCAACGGAGCAGATACCAACGGCCCCACCGCCAACGCGAACTCGGTCGGCAAGGCGCTCGGTGGCAGGGCGCCCGCCGCCCGCGTTTCGGGCAGCGCCAAGGCCGGCGCGAAGCCCGGGGACTTCGGCGACTGGCAGGACTACGTCAACATGCTGCCCAACGGCGCCAGCCACACGATGACGTTCAGCCCGGCGCTGCTCCGGGACGCCGAGCACCGCGAGAAATTCAAGGCTTTTCTGCGCGGCTACTGCGAGAATGGCGGCACCGCCTTGCAGGTAAACGTGCTCGACGTCGAGACGCTCAAGGACGCGCAGAAACATCCCGAGGATTACCGTCACCTGCTGGTGCGCGTGACGGGCTACAATGCTTACTTCACGAGCATCGGCCGCGAGCTGCAAGACGAGATAATCGCGCGCGAGATGCACCAGCAGATGTAAGGGTCGTCGGGTCGAACGTGACGGGATCTGACTGCTCCGCGCCGCTCGTCAGGACGGCAACCGTCCTGAACATCCAGAGGATGTCGACCGAAGACGGCCCCGGCCTGCGCACGACGGTGTTCTTGAAAGGCTGCAGCCTGCAGTGTTCGTGGTGCCACAATCCAGAAGCGATGTGCATGGGCCCGCAACTGGTCTGGCACTCGAGCAAGTGTATCGGCGCGGGAGCCTGCGAAGCCGTCTGTCCTGAAGATGCGATCGTGCGACGCGATGGCACCATCATCGTCGATTCGGCTCGGTGCACGTTGTGCGGCGACTGCGTGGAGGGATGTCCGTCGGCGGCGATGGAGATCCTCGGGACCGTCTGGGAGCTGGATGCGCTGGTCGCGGAGGTCGCCAAGGATCGCAGCTATTTCGACATCTCGGGCGGCGGAGTCACGATCTCGGGCGGCGAACCGGGGCTGCAGGCGCCGTTCGTCGGCGCGTTCCTCGATCGCTGCCGCGCGCTCGGGCTCGGCACTGCGGTCGACACGGCAGGGCTGATCTCGCGCACTGCGCTGGTCGAACTGGCCCGGCGCAGCGATGTCGTGCTCTACGACCTCAAGGAAATCGATTCGGGTCGGCACGCCTGCGTGACCGGTCAGCCTAACGAGCGCATTCTGGGCAATGTGATCGCACTGGGAGAACTGATGCGCGCCGAGGGATGTCCACGCGACCTGTGGATCCGAACGCCGCTGATCCCCGGCGTGACCGCGACCGAAGAGAACCTGCGAGGCATCGGCGCGTTTCTCGCCGAGCACCTGGCCGGGGTCGTCTCGCGCTGGGAACTGTGCGCGTTCAACAACCTCGCGGCAGACAAGTACGGACGTCTGGGTCTGGAGTGGCCGTTTCAGGGCGTACCGTTGCTGACCCGGCAGCAACTGCGCGACGCCGAGAATGTCGCGCGTGACTCGGGCGTGGATCCCGCCATCGTCATCGCCACCGGACGCACCCGTGTCGGAGAAGGCGAGTGAGCGTCGAGACGGCGACAGCACGGGAGGTGGATAGCGTGACAGCCAGCGCAGCTCTAGGCGAAGACGCCGTGCGCGCGTTCGAGAACGACGCCAAGATCGCGTTGCTCGCCACTCTCGACGCCGATGGCAAACCCCACCTCAGCCTCATCACGTCGCTGCAGGCGCGAACTCCCGGCGAACTGATGTTCGGCCAGTTCAGCGAGGGACTGAGCAAGCAGCATCTTCGCGCGGATCCGCGCGCCGGCTTCCTGGTGATGAGCAAGGACCGCCGAATATGGCGCGGGAGCGCACGGTGGACCCACGCCGCCAAGCACGGTGACGAATACGAACTCTACAACCAGAAACCGATGTTCCGCTACAACGCGTACTTCGGCATCCACACCGTGCATTATCTCGACCTCGTCGCACTCGGTGGCGAGGAAAAGTTCGATGCGGGGTCGTTCGTGCGTGGACTGCTGACCACCTCGCTGGTGCGCCGCCTGGTCGGCGGCAGCGCTGGCGAGCGCATCTTGACGCCGTGGGCCGAGCGGCACATCGGCCGCGCGCGCACGCTGAAGTTCCTCGCTTACGTGGGCGGCGACGGGTACCCGGCGATCATCCCGCTGGTGCCGTGTCTGCCGGCTGACAGCGCCCGCCTGGTCGTCGCCGGCTCGGTGCACCCCGGCGAGTTCGATGCGCTCGGCCGCGGGACCACTTGCGCGCTCTACGCACTGAACCTCGAAATGGAGAGCGTGCTCGTGCGCGGGCGCTGGTCGGGGGTCGGCCGCTACGCCGGTCTGCGAGCCGCGACGCTCGACATCGACTGGGTCTACAACTCGATGCCTCCGAGCCACGGCGTGATCTATCCTCCTACCGTGCTCTCTCCCGTCACCGAGTCGGACTACACAGCGGCTGATCCTCAATCCTCCGGCATATGACCGAGGTTCCGTCCGACCACACGTTGCCGCCGCGGGCGTTCCACTTGCTCGCCAAGCCGACCGGTGCGATCTGCAATCTCGACTGCGACTACTGCTTCTTCCTCTCCAAGGAGTCGCTCTATCCCGGCAGCCGCTTCCGGATGGCGGACGAGCTGCTCGACTCCTACATCCGCCAGCTGATCGGGGCTCAGCAGTGCCAGGAGGTGTCGGTGGCGTGGCAGGGCGGAGAACCGATGCTGATGGGTTTGGACTTCTTCCGCCGGTCCATCCAGTACCAGAACAAGTATCGCCGGCCCGGGATGACGATCTCGAACACCATCCAGACCAACGGCACGCTGATCGACGACGAGTGGGCCGCGTTCTTCGCCGAGAACGACTTCCTGGTCGGCATCAGCATCGACGGTCCACGCGGGATGCACGATGCCTACCGGCGCGACAAGGCCGGCGAGCCGACCTTCGATCGCGTCGTTCGCGGTCTCGACCTTCTTCGCGATCACGGCGTGGAGTTCAACGCGCTGGTGACGCTGCACCGCGCCAACGCCGACCATCCGCTCGAGGTCTACCGCTTCCTGCGAGATGACCTGGGCATACGGCACATCCAACTCATCCCGATCGTGGAACGCGTGGCCGAGAGCGAAACCGGCGAAGCGGCGGCGGGAGAGCACGGCGAGCGAGGCGCTGACACGTACGGGAGCGATCGGCCGCCGCGCACCCAACGCGGCGATGCGGTCACCGAGCGCTCGATCACGGCAGAGCAGTACGGTCGCTTCCTGATCGCGATCTTCGAGGAGTGGGTCCGCCGCGACGTAGCGGAAGTCTACGTCGATCTGTTCGATGTCGCGCTCGCCAATTGGATGGGAGAACCGTCCGGTTCCTGCGTCTTCTCGCCGACCTGCGGGCTCGCTCTGGCGATGGAACACAACGGTGACGTGTATTCGTGCGACCACTTCGTGGAGCCCGAGTACTTGCTTGGCAACATCGCCGACACACCGATGAGCGAGCTGGTCGCATCGACCAGGCAGCGCAGGTTCGGCCACGACAAACTCGACACGCTGCCAGACTACTGCCGTCGCTGCTCGGTGCGCTTTGCCTGTCATGGCGGCTGCCCCAAAGACCGGTTCGTCCTCACTCCGGACGGCGAGCCGGGACTGAACTACCTGTGCGCCGGATACATGGCGTTCTTCGAGCACGTCGACAGGCCGATGCGCATCATGACCGAGCTGGCGCGCCGAAGACGCGCGCCGGCCGAGATCATGCAGCTATATGCCGCCGAGGACGCCGAACGCGATGCCGCGCGCATTGCTCCCTCGACGCGCTGTTAGACGCGGATCCCGAGCGCTTGCAGGAAGCGCATGCTTTCGAGCGGCGTGAAGGGCGCCGGGTCGATGTCGAAGCGCGCGCGCAGCAGCTTTCCCTGGAACGGATTGGCGCCCTTGTACAGCGTGGAGACCTGGTTGCCGAGGTCGGCCCCGAGCGAGAAGCCGTCGTAGGAAGTCACCAGCAGCACCCGATTGAAGGTGTGTTCGGCCACCTTGCGGTCGCCGATGTACAGCGAGCCCGTGCCCTCGAATGGCCGCGCCGTCATCTTCTGCACGTACCGCACGGTGAGCGGTCCGTCCGGCAGCGTTTCGCTCGACTCGATGCGTTCGACGAACGGGACCGCGCTCTGCTCGTAGCGCAGCTTGCCGCCGTGGATGAAGAACGTGTAGCCCGCGTGCTTGGAGCCGCAGGCCAGCAGCACGCCGTCGCCGCGGCCGGGCGCGCGCTCGATGTCGACCGTGATCGTGTGGTCGCAGCCGGCGATGTACGGCGAGGTGTGCGCGGACAGCCGCTCCACCGGAGGGTGGAACTCCCACACCTTGCGCGTGCCGCGGCGCTGGCGGTCCTGCGCCATCTTGATGATCAGGTTGCGATCGTCGAGCGGGAAGGCCCCGTACTTCTCGGCGTCCTTCGTCCACCTGGCGACCATCTCGCTGACTTTGTCGGGCATCTTCGCGGCGAGGTCGTGGAGTTCGTTGGGATCCTTGGACAGGTCGTAGAGCTCCCAGACATCGTCCTCAAACGGCTTGCCGCGCTCGTGGCGGGTTACCAGGCGCCAGTTGCCGTCGAGGTAGGCGCGCTGGCCGCCCAGTTCGAAGTACTGCGAGGTGCGCGTCGGCGCCGCCGCGTCCGTGAAGGTCGCGACGATGCTCGCGCCTTCCAGCGGCTTCAGCCTGCGGCCACGGTAGACGTCGGGCCTCTTCACTCCCACCGCCTCCAGGATCGTCGGGTACAGGTCGATCACGTGGACGAAGTTGCGGCGGACCTGTCCGCGTGCCGCGATCTGTTTCGGCCACGAGATGATCAGCGGGTCGGCCACTCCGCCGAGGTGCGTGTACTGCTTGTACATGCGAAAAGGCGTGTTCGACGCGCACGACCAGCCGATCGGGTAGTGGGGGAAGGTCTCGTCCTGTCCCATCGTGTCGTAGAACTCGGCGGCTTTCTCGACCGGGATCGGATAACCGAGCGCTGAGGCCAGTACATTCGGCGTTCCGGTCGGCGTGCCCTCGGCCGAAGCGCCGTTGTCGGAGAGCAGTACGACGAGCGTGTTCTCGCGCTCGCGGATCTCTTCGAGCGAAGTGAGCAACCGGCCGATGTTGGCGTCGAGACTGGAGACCAGGCCGGCGTAGACTTCCATGTAGCGGCTGTAGACGCGCCTTTCGATGTCAGTGAGCGTGTCCCAGGGCTCGGCGCCGGGCGACAGCGGCGGCAGCTCGCTGGTTTCGGGCACGACACCGAGTTTGCGCTGGCGCTCGAGCCTCGCCTTGCGCACTACGTCCCAGCCCTGGTCGTACATCCCGTGGTAGGCATCGCGATCGCGCGCGCGCACCTGCAGCGGCGAGTGCGCGGCGGGGTAGGCCACCTGGAGGAAGAACGGCTTGTTGGGGGTGAGCGTCTTCTGCGTGCGAACGTAAGCGATCGCGCGGTCGGTGAGGTCGTCGAGTGCGTAGTAATCGTCCTTCTCGGCATGCTCGACGGGGCTGACTCCGTCGATCAATTCGGAAGGCTTGAAGTAGTCGGTGGAGTGCCCCTGGAACCAGAATGCGCGTTCGAAGCCGCGGTTGGTCGGCCAGTTGTGGTACGGACCGACCGCGCTGCACGAGGCCGCCACGTTCATGTGCCACTTGCCGACGTGCAGCGTGGACCAGCCGGCGTCGCGCAGGACTTCCGCCGTGGTGGCCGCCTCCAAGGTGAGGTCGCCGCGGTATCCGGGGTAGCCGCTGTCGAGGTCGGCGAGCCAGCCCATGCCGGCCGAGTGATGGTTGAGGCCGGTGTTGAGCGCCGCCCGCGTGGGCGAGCACATCGCGCAGGTGCGGAAGTTCGTGTACTGCAGGCCGTCCTTGGCCAGTGCGTCCATGTTCGGAGTGCGGATCTCGCTGCCGTAGACGCCCAGGTCCGAGAAGCCGACGTCGTCGATGACGATCACCACGATGTTGGGGGCACCGGCCGGGGCCTCCAACTCGCCCGCGTAGGCTGGACGCGAGTCCGCGAACGATTCGGCGACCTCGGCGGCCTGGCCCGCGCCAACCGCCTCGGGCGTGCGCAGTTTGCGGGTCTTCTCCTGCACGGTGAGCAGGCCCTTTGCGCCGAGGGCTGTCACCACCGCGCCTCCGGTGGCGCCGATCAGGAAAGAGCGCCGGTCGATCCGTTTGCTGTTGCCGTCGTCCGCCATGTCGATTCCTCGGGCGGACGGCCTGACAGGCGGCGTCCGCATTGCTGGTTGAGAAAGTGAAAAATTTGCCCGGGTGGCGGTCAGAGCCTGGGCTGCGTCGAGTTGCCCGAGTCCGACGCGCCCTTCCGAGGCGGCCCACCATGCCTGCGTTCCGATCGCGTGACAACGCTTCGTCGCCCGGTAGGGCGAGACCTCGATCATCCGACCCACTCGAGGTCCGTCTCGGGAGCTTGCTGCGACATCGCTCCGTGCGGTGGTTCTGCGAAGACGCCTGCCGCGGCGAGCCGGTGGCGCAGGGGCATCGCCCTCAGCCGCGACAAGCGCTCGCAAGACAACCTCTCTCCCTGACATCGCCACCGCACCGGGATAGGATCCGAGCGAAAACGTTGGAGCGGGGTGTCGCCATGAGGGGATTTCGGTGTCACGCGCACGGGGAACGTGCGAACACGTCTCGGGCCTTCGGCCGCGTGCGCCTGTTGTGGGGCGGACTGCTGTTGCTCGGTGTTCTCGCCGCGCCGGCGACCGCCGCCGCGGTTTGCGGCGACGCGATACTAGACCCTAGCGAAGAGTGTGATCCGGGCGGCGGCACCTACGTCGACGGCGACCCGGCCAACGGTTCGTGTAGTACCGGCGGCGACTGCTTCTACGAATTCAGTTGCTGCAAGTTCAACTGTCAGTTCGTCGGCGAGGGTGCGACCTGCTTCGACGACAATCCGTGCACGACCGCCGATCAATGCGACCAGGTCGGCAACTGCGGCGGCAACAACGTACCTGACGGCGGGCTCTGCGATGACGGATTGTTCTGCACGGTCGGCGACCAGTGCACCGCCGGGGTCTGCTCGGGGCCGGCCTACGATTGCAGTGACTCCAACGTGTGTACCGACGACTCGTGCAACGAAGCCGCCGATTCGTGCTCGAACGTGCCGAACGCCGTGGCGTGCGACGATGGCCTGTTTTGCTCGACCGGCGATCAGTGTTCGGGCGGCGCCTGCTCGGGGACGGCGCTCAGTTGCGACGATTCGAACGCCTGTACGGACGACTCGTGCGACGAGGTGGGCGACGCCTGCATCAACGCGAACAACGCCAATGCCTGCGACGACGGCCTGTTCTGTACGGTGAGCGATGCCTGCACCGGCGGCCTCTGCACCGGCCCGGCCCGCGACTGCGGCGACTCCAACGCGTGCACCGACGACTCGTGCAACGAAGCGGGGGACGTCTGCATCAACGCCGACAACGCCGACCCGTGCGACGACGGCCTGTTCTGCACGGTGAGCGACGCGTGCGCGGGCGGCGTCTGCACCGGCGCGGCGCGAGACTGCGGCGATGCCAACGTCTGTACCGACGACGTGTGCGATGAAGGCACAGCCGCGTGCAGCAACCCGAACAATACCGCCGCTTGCGATGATGGTCTGTTCTGCACGGCCACCGATAGCTGCTCGGCCGGCGCATGCGTGGGAAGCGGCAACGGCTGCGACGATGCCAATGCCTGCACCGACGATACCTGCATCGAGGTCGGGGCTCTGTGCCTGTACGCGAACAACGCGGCGGCGTGCGACGATTCCGACGCTTGCACGACGCTCGATACCTGCTCGGGCGGCGTGTGCGTGGGCGGTCCGGCGCTGGTGTGCGACGACGCCAACATCTGCACCGACGACTCGTGCAGCCCCTCGCTCGGGTGCGTCTTCGACGGCAACGGGATTTCGTGCGACGATGGGCTCTTCTGCACGCTGAACGACCGTTGCCGCGCCACCGTGTGCTCGGGCGCCGCGCGCGACTGCGGCGACGGGAACATCTGTACCAGCGATTTCTGCGACGAGGCCGGCTCGGCCTGCGGCAGCGCGTTCAATACCGTCGAGTGCGACGACGGCGACGCCTGCACGGTCGACGACCGCTGCAGCGGCGGCTCGTGCGTGCCTGGCGCGGCCATGACGTGCGACGATTTCAACGTCTGCACCGACGAGGCTTGCGATCCGAGCGTTGGATGCCAGTTCTTCTCCAACTCCCTGGCGTGCGACGACGCCGATCCTTGCACGCCGGCCGATACCTGCGTGGCGGGCGCCTGCCAGGGCAGCGGCTCGCTTTGCGGCAACGGGATCGGCGACGGCGGCTGCGGTGAGACCTGCGACGACGGCAACATCGCCGACGGCGACGGCTGCTCCGGCGCGTGTCAGCTCGAGCTTCGCGCGGAGCTGTCGCTGGCCAAGGTGGACGATTTCGACCCGGTTCTTCCGGGCGGCCTCCTCACATACACGCTGGCGTACTCGAACAGCGGCGAGGCCCCGCTGACGGGCGTTGTGGTGTCCGATCTGGTCGATCCCAGTACTACGTTCTTTGCGGCGCAGCCGGCGCCCGACGATGGCACGCAGGATCGCTGGACGATCGGCGCGCTCACACCCGGACAGAGCGGTAGCATCCAAGTCACGGTGGTCGCCGGCGCCGATCTCGGCGACGGCGACATCCTGCTCAACGCAGCCGAGATCGCTGCCGACGACGGCACGCTCGCACAAGCTACCGAGTCGACAGCGGTGTCGGCGAGCGTGAGCACGGCGCTGCTTCGGGTCGACGTCGCTCCGTATCTTGCGTCGTCGCGCGCGCCGGGATCGCTGATCTACGCGGTGTTCTATCGAAACGAGGGCTCGGACACGGCGGTGGCGGCAACGCTCGCGTTGGAGTTCCCCGCCGGCATGACTTTCGGTGGCGCCACGTTGGCGCCGGCGTCGCAATCGCAGGCGACTGCGTCGTGGTCGCTCGGGGACCTCGAGCCGGGCGCGCGCGGGGGCTTCGTAGTTGCGGCGCGCGTGACCTCGGGTCTCGCCGCTGGCACCTCGCTGGCGGCGTGCGCGCAGCTCAGCGGTCTTGCGCCGGAGGGGGCCCTGGACGGGCCGGGTCTGCATGGCGGTTCCTGTGCGACCGCGAACGTCATCGGGCAGTGCGATCTGTGGTTCGCCAAGACGCACGAGCCGGTCGCGACCCTGCCCGGCGTAACCGGCGCGGTGTTGTCGCCGGCGGCGACCGCTCCGGTTGGTGCCGGCGGCGATGCGCTGGCGCGAGCTTCCGTCCGGGTGCTGGCGTCGCGTCTGTCGGGTAAGCAGCGGGCGCTGGTGATGCGTGCCGTCGATCCGCCGCACACGGCGACCGTCGCAGGCAACCGCAACGCGCGCGCCGGCGGCGGTGTGAGCTACTCGATCCGTTACAAGAACATCACGGTCACCAATTCTCTCGACGTCACGGTTGCGGATGCCGTCACGCTGACGCTGATCGCTCCGGCGCCGGCGTCGAGGGTGGGAAACTCGCTTCATTGGGACAACCTGGTGTCGCCGAGCGGCGCGGTGGCGCTTCGCGGCGTGGTCGATCCTGCAGCCGCGCCAGGAACGCTGCTGGAGGTGGCTGCGCAGCTCACCGACGATGCGGCCGCGATCGCCAGCGGCTCGTTCTCGACGCTGGTGCTCGACGATACCACGCCGGCTGCCGGCGACGGCGCGCCGCTGGTCAGCGTCGCGGGAGTGCGCAACGCCAGGGCCGCGGCGGCGGTTTCGTTCAGTGTGCGCTATAGCCACGCCGGCGATTCCAACGCGCTGGTACTCGATCTGCCGGCGGGTCTCTCCGTCTCGTCGACATCGCCGCCGGCCGACGCGACCGGCGATGCAACGCTTGCCTGGAACGACCTGCACGCGCCGTCGGGGAGCATCGCCATACGCGGCGAACTCGCTCCCGATCTCGCGCCGGGCACCGCTCTGACGCTTTCCGCCACGCTGACCAACGACGGCGGCGAGTCCGCCACTGGCGGTTTCACGACCACGGTGCTGGAGCCGCGGCCCGACACGGTCGATGCGCCGCCGACGCTGGTAGGGACCGACATCACTTACGAGCTCCGCTGGCTGGCGCCGTGCCAGGACGGCGCGACGCTCGAAGTGCGCGACAGGCTTCCAGCGGATCTCGAACTGGTGACGGCTTCTGCCCAGCGCGGGTTCGTCAGTCGCGAAGCGGCCGGCGTCGCGATGGCGTTTCCGAGCACGCCGGCGGGTGCGCCGCAGGTCGCCCGCCTCTTCTCGCGGGTAGCTGCCGATCCGGCGCCCGGCACCCTCGTGGTCAACGAAGGTGAGGCCACTTTCGCCGCAGGCGTCAGCCGAGACGCGGACCTGTTCGAAGTGCCCGACCTCGGTGGCGTCGATGCGACGCCCAGGATCGACATCCTCGGTCGTACGACGGTTCGTGATGGCCGTGCGATCACACTCAGCGTTCGCGCCGCTGGACTCGCGCCCGGCGCGCGTGTGGTGGTCGCAGTTCCGGCCGAACTGGTTCCGACGTCGATCCAGCCGGAGCCGAGCGAGGTGGCCGGGAACGTCTTTACCTGGACGAATCTGCAAGAGACGGCGGTCTCGCTCCGCGTGCGAGGCGATATCGTGCTCGGCGACACGCCGGCGCTCGCGGCCTACGTTACGACTACCGCTGCCGTGCGAAACCCCGACGGCAAGCAAGCCACCACCGAGTTGCACACGCTGGCCACGATTCTTCGCAAGCCGCCCAAACCGCCGGTGGTACGCCCGGCGAGGTTCTCGCTGAGCGGCCAGCGGTGGGTCACCGACGGTGGGCGCGTCACTCTCGTTGCGCGCTACCACAACGTGGCCGGCAGCGCGGCGATCGAGATGGCGCTGCCCGAGCAGTTCGTCGCCGACGCCGTCTACCCGGAAACCGGTACCGTCAACGGCAACATCATCCGCTGGCCGGCTACCAGCGGCGCCTCCGGCAAGGTCTCCGCGCTCGTGCACGTCGATTTCGCCGGGGACTCTTCGGAGATCGACGTGGTGACGTCCACCGCGACGCTGACGCTCGAGAGCGGCGAGGTTCTGAGCCGCTCCCGCGGCTTCCTGGTGCGTTGACCGCCACGAAGAGTCGCAGCGCGTGAGGGCGCCTCCGCGCCACGACGTTCACCGTTCTGGAGCAGTGCCCGCAGACTGGGGCGGCCTGCCGGCAGAGGGCGGCCTCGACGCCGGCACTCCGGTCAGGCCAGGCTCGCCGCGCCCGGTTTGACGCCAGCCATCGGCTCGCGCTAAAAGAGAACGAATGTTCGTTTTGCATAGCGTGGCGCCGCGGGCGAGCCGCACGGCGCAGTTCATGGCCCTGTTCCGGGCGCTCGAATCCTGCCGGCCGGCCACCCAGCGTCTGTTCTGCGACCCGTACGCAACCCTCTTCTTGCCGCCGTCGCTGAGGCTGGCGGTGTGGGTCGCAAGCCTTCCGCTGGTCGGCGCGCTGGTCCCGTGGTTCATCGACCGCCGCTGGCCGGGCGCCAGATCCTCGGGTGCGGCGCGTACGCGATTGATCGACGACGAGGTAGGCGCGGCTTTGCGGCGCGGCATCGCTCAGGTCGTACTGCTCGGCGCCGGTTTCGACGCACGCGCCCATCGACTACCCGGCATCGAGCGCGCCCGCGTCTTCGAGGTCGATCGTTCAGCGACCATGGGCGCGAAGCTCGCGGCTCTGCGTTCACGCATGGAGCGGCTGCCCGACCACGTCGTGCCGGTCGAAGTGGACTTCGAGCGTAACGACCTGCAGCAGGCGCTGGCGGCGGCGGGCTTTCGCCGCGAGGTACCCGCGATGGTCGTCTGGGAGGGAGTGACTAACTATCTGACCGCCGAGGCGGTTGACGCCACGCTGCGGGCGATCGCCGAGCTGACCGCACGGGGAAGCAGGCTGCTCTTCACTTACGTTCATCGCGGCGTGCTGGACGGCTCGACGTCTTTTGATCAGACACGGCGTCTGTCGGCGACACTGCGCAGGGTTGGTGAGCCGTGGAGATTCGGCCTGGATCCCGCCGAGGTCGGCGCCTACCTGGCGGCGCGCGGTTTTGAGTTGCTGGCGGACCAGGGCGCGCGGGAATACCGAGCCAGGTATTTCGGCGAGCCCGGGCAAGGCTACGAGTTCTATCGCGCGGCGCTGGCCGAGCGGGATCACCGCGGCGCCGGCGCAGCGAGCGAGCGCGAGGACGACTCGAGGACCAGACAGCCATGCCCAAAGTAAGCGATACGCATCGCGCCGCGCGGCGCCGGCAAGTCCTGGACGCGGCCACCGAATGCTTCGCGCGGCAGGGATTCCACCGCACGACGATGCAGGACATCGTGCGCGAGGCCGGACTCAGTGCCGGCGCGGTCTACGGATACTTCGCCGGCAAAGACGACATCATCGAAGCGATCTCCGCCGAGCGGCACGAGCGCGAACGAGAACTCATCCGCCAGGCACGCGGCCTGCCCGCGGCGGAGGTCCTGCGGCGACTGGCGCGCGACTTCCTGGGAAGCCTGACCGAGCGCGACGAACAGAAGAGGCGCCGGGTAGGCGTGCAGGTCTGGGCCGAGGCGCTACGCGAGCCGCGAGTGATGCGCCTGGTTCGCCGCGGCATCGACGAGCCACTGCGCTTGCTGACGCAGGTGATCGAGCAGGCACAGGCGCGCGGCGAGATCGCGCCGGGGCTCGACGCGCAGGCGGTCTCGCGCGCGATCGTCGCGCTCTTTCACGGTTTCGTGCTGCAGCAGAGCTGGGATCCGCGCGTCAAAGTCGCGCCGTACCTGGCCGCTATCGAGGCGGTGATCGACGCCTTGCTCGCGCATCGAGGCGCCGCGGGCAAGAAAGCGTGACGCGCTCGGGCGTCCTGTTCGCACTGCTCGCGGCCGCCGTGGTGCTGGCAGTCCTGGTGTTCGGTTCGGCACTGCGCGAGATCGATGCCGAGGCTGTAGCTGTCCGCGTGCGCGCCGCAGGTCCGCTCGGACCCGCCGCGTTGCTGCTGCTGCTGGTGCTCCAGTGCGTGGTCGCCCCGCTCCCGTCGGAGCCGGTGATGGTCGCGGCCGGGTTCGTCTACGGCCCGGTGTTCGGCTTCGCGATCTCCTGGCTGGGTGTCGTGCTGGGGGCCGGCGTCTGTTTCGGTCTCGCGCGTCGTTTCGGGCGCCCGCTCGTGTTGCGCTTCGTTCATGCCAGGCACCTCGATGCGCTCGATGCCTATGTCGCCGATCGCGGCGTGGGTGCGGCCTTCGCGTTGGTGCTGTCGATCCGCCTGCTCGCGTTCATGTCGTTCGACATCGTCAGCTATGGCTGCGGGCTGACCGGCTTCCCGCTGCGCTGGTTCGTGCTGGCCAGCGGCCTCGGCGTCGTGCCTAAGGCTTTCGCGTTCACGTACGCGGGTGCCAGTGCCGCGTCGCGGCCCGGTTGGCTCGACGCCGTGATCCTCGCCGGCAGCTTCGGAGTGGTGTTTGCGGTCCCGTGGTTGGCGCGGCGCCTGTCGCGGCGCCGCGCGACCGGCGACTAACGCCGTGCAGCAAGACGCCCGCTGCGCGCGGCCAGCGCGAGTTGCAGAACTCGGCCGGCGGCGCGCGGCGACGCAGGCCGGCACGGTGGCGCTGGGGATGAGTCGATCTGCGGAGCCGGCCAAATGGCCATTCTCTCCTTGCCAGGATCCGGCCATGAGGGGTAGATTGCGGCCGCACTGCGTCGGCTGATCATCCGTCTTTGTCGGCAACAAGGAGGGGTCCGATGGCGGGATGATCCCAACTGCGGTTGCTCAGCGGCCCGAGTGGCCGCGCCGTTCAGCGGAGAAGGCGCGGTCGCTCGCGACGGCTGCATCTTGCTGCTCCTGGTAACTCCGAGTTCAAGTTGGCCGGCTTCGTCTCGTCGGAACCGTGACCGTGCTGTTGGTGCAATGCACGATCGGCGTCGCCGCGGCGCCGAACCAGCTCAGTGCGGGTGGTCGATCGTGACGGGGTCGGCGTGATCGCAACCAAGCAAACCGAGAAAGGGAGGTGTCTCATGCCAAGAGTCGGGTCAGGGAAAGTGGCTGTCGCTCTGGGTGCGGTGCTGCTTTTCGCCAGTCAGGGCTGGGCGTTCAATCCTCAGCCCGAACCGCCGGGGATATTCGGCGTGGTGAGTAGTCAGAGCATCGGTGTGAACATCGTGAACGTCGGCGGCAAGCGCAACGAGACCTGTGACGTCAAGCTTCAGCTGCTGGATAGCGCCGGCGCGGTCGTGGAAGAACTTCAAGTCCGCGATCTTCAGGTGGCACGGTCCAGTTTGCTGGTGGTCGACGCCGGCCGGTTCGGTCTCGCGCCGGGGCAGCGCAAGCAGCTTCGTGCGGTGGTCGTGCCGCTCATTTCGCCGGCGCTGGGCCGTAGCTGCAACAGCCTGATGCTGCCTACTGTCGAGATCTTCGACACCACGACAGGAGAGTCCGGGTTGATCTTGAGTCCGGCGGTCTTGAAGGGATTCAATCCGCAGCCGGAACCTCCGGGGTGATGCCTGGCGGCGCGGGCGCCGGCGAGGCCGGCGGATGCCATCCCATGCCGTTGACAGCCTCGAGACAGAAGGAAGAAAGTGGCGCGCCAAGCTCGCGGTGCCGGTGCCGCTCGCCGTGCGCGATCGTCGCCACACGTTCCGGTGTTTGACTGGAGGGGAGGCTCTCGAAGGTGTGACGTCTTCATCGACAACCGGCAGCCCCACGCGAGATCGCGCGTGGCTGCCAAGGGGAACCAGCAATGAGAACGGTGAGTGTGGGTTTGTTGATCCTGCTGTTTGCGGCCACCACCGCGAATGCGGCAGGCTTGGGGCCGCGCAAAGCCAGTGACCTCGTGATGATCACCGCTTCGAACACCGATTGTCCCTTCGGCGGAGAGGCGATCGACCTGAGGTTCGCCGCCGATGGAACCACCAGCGCGCTCGTGATTCCGGCAGGGCAGGCGCTGGTGGTACAGAGCGTCCAGTGGCGGACGTTCGGTATCGTGGCGTACGAACATATCGAGCTTCTGCTGAGTCTGCAGACCGCCACCGGAGTCGCCACCGCAGTGGCCGGTGACGGCAGCATCTCGGATAGTCTGGGCGGCAACGCGGGGAGTATCCAGATCACTCCTGGGGTGATCGTTCGTCCCGGTCAGACACTGTGCACTACCTGCACGTCCGCGTTTTCCTCTCAGACGGTTCAATGCCTCGGCACTGCGCAGGGTTTTCTTACCAAGGACAAGTAGCCGGCGGCCTGAGCCCGAGTAATGCCTCGCAGTTCCAGTCCGGCGAGAGCCTCGGCCCGGCGGCGGGCCGCGGTTACTTGCCGGAACCGGTAAGGAAGTAGCGGACCGCGAGCAACGCGGCGATGGCGTAGAAGCACGACGAAACGACCGGGAATCCCACCACCGTCCAGGTCTGGAAGTCCAACGCGAGCGTCCCGCACAGCGCGGCTGCGGCGATCATCAGCGCCAGCCGGTTGCGCTCGTTCACGCGCGCGTAGCTGCGCTGGATTTCCTCGATGTGGTTGATCTCGACGCCGAACTGAGCGCGGCCTGCACGTACGTCCTCGAGGATGGCACGCGAGGTATCGGGCAGGCCGCTGAGGGTGTCGGACAGGTCGCGGATCGCGTCGTAGGCGCTTCGCGCGAGCCGGCGCGGGCTGTAGCGCTCGGCCAGCAGCGCCGCGACGTAAGGCTGTACGGCCGCGGTGATGTCCATGTCGGGGATCAACTGCTTGGCCACGCCTTCCATCGTGATCACGGCCTTGAACGTCATCGTGTAGTCGGCCGGCATCCGGATGCGATGCTTCAGCGCCATCGCCACCAGATCGGTGAAGAACGCGCTGAACTCGATCTCGCTGATCTTCTTTCCGCCGAAGCGATGTTCCATGCACTCGACCACGTCGGCCTCGAAAGGCTCGTACAGGCGAGTCGACTCCTTGCCGTGTACGCCGATCTTCCAGAACGTGCGCGCGACGGCGGGGAAGTCCTGGCTCACAAGCGCCGTCAGCAGATCGGCGAGGTGGTCGCGCTGGCGCATCGAGAGACTTCCGACCAGCCCGAAGTCGATGAAGCACAGCGTGTTGTCGTCGCGGACGAAGAGATTGCCTGGATGCAGATCGCCGTGGAAGAAGCCGTCGGCGTGGATCATCTGAAGGACCGCGTTCAGCGCGGTGCGGACCACGCGATCGACGTCGAAACGATCCGGCGTGATCGACGAGATCTTGGTGCCGTCGATGAATTCCATCGTCAGCACGCAGGCGGCGCAGCGGTCGCGGTACGGGATCGGGAAGTGGACGCCGGGCTGGTCGCTGAAGTTGCGACGGAAGCGCTCGATGTGATCGAGTTCGTTGCCGAA
Organism: Deltaproteobacteria bacterium; assembly: GCA_016218925.1. Classification (GTDB taxonomy): domain Bacteria; phylum Desulfobacterota; class Binatia; order UBA1149; family CAITLU01; genus CAITLU01. The sequence goes on from JACRCR010000160.1 coordinate 79,757, forward strand.
GTCGATCTCGCGGCGGATCGCCCGCTCGAACTCGGATACGACGCCGACCGCCGAGTAAAGGCGCGCGTCGGGAAAATTGGCTTCCAGCGCGCGGGCGAGGAAGCCCATGATCTCCACGTCGGCTTCGATCTGCTTCTTGATGCCGGCGCGCTGGACCTTCACCACGACCTCGACGTCGCGGCCGCGCAGGCGGGCGCGGTGAACCTGGGCTATCGACGCACTGGCCAGGGGTTCGGGACGGAAATCGTCGAAGAGATCCTCGATCGTGCCGCCCAGTTCCGCCTCGACGATCTTGCGGACGTCGTCGAACGGCATCGGCGGGACCGCGTCCTGCAGCGTCTTCAGTTCGTCGATCCACTCGGGCGGGAGCAGGTCGGGCCGGGTGGACAGGATCTGTCCGAGCTTGACGAATGTCGGCCCCAGTTCGTGGATGGCCAGCAACACGCGCCGCTGGATCGGGAGGTGTTCGTCGTCGCCGGCGCGCAGCTCGAACAGTTTCTTGACCAGCCACTCGTCGCGCAGGCTCAGTTGCTGCAGGAACGCGCCGAACCCGTGCCGTGCCAGTACGGCGACGATCTGGCGGAAGCGGCCTACGTCGCGGAACACGGCTTCGCCGCTGCGCAGATTCTCGTAGGCTCGCTGTAGGGTCGTTGACATCCGGAACGAGTACTCACCGACACAGTAACGGCGGAAGCGGTTCGCGTCTACCGCGCTTGATCATGGCGACGGCTTCTGCGTGGCGTTCCTGACCATCGAAAGGAACACCCCGGCCGCTGCGCTGAGACGTACGTCTTTGCGATAAAGCACGAACAGTTCTCGCGAGATCTGCATGTTCTGCGCTTTCACTACGGCGAGGCGGCCCGCCTGCACTTCCCAGTCGACCGCGATACGCGAGACTGCGGCGATGCCCAGGCCCGCGGCGACGGTGTGCTTGACCGCTTCGACGGAATCCAGCTCGAGATAGGGCTGCCAGCTCGCGCCTCGTCGAACGAGCCACTGATCGAAAGCTCGCCTGGTTGCGGAGCCCTCCTCCCGGGCGATGTACTGGTCGTCGAGGATCTCCTGGATGGGCACCGCCCGCCGGCGCGCGAGGCGATGCGTCGGTGCAGCGATGAGACAGATGGCATCGTTCGCGAATACCTCGGTCGTCGTATGGTTCGTGTCGACGCGCTCTCCCACAAAGCCGAGATCGAGCTCGCCACGAACCACTTTGCCTTCGATCGCGCGCGAGTTGGCGATCTCGTAGCGAAGGTCCACGCCAGGATACTCGCCATGAAACGCGGCGAGCGTTGGCGGAAGCATGTACGTCCCGGGCGTGGAGCTGGCGCCCACGCGGATCTCGCCGCGGCGCAGTTGGCCCAGATCCTCGAGCGCGGCGCGCACGCTGCGGACCTGCCCGATCAGCCGCGCGCCCTCCTCGAGCAGCAGTTCTCCCTGGGCGGTCAGCCGCACGCGACGCCCAGCCTGCTGGAACAGCTTCACCCCGAGGTCTTCTTCGAGGCGCTGTACCTGCCGCGAGACGGCGGGCTGCGTGAGATGACGGACGGCGGCGGCCTCGGTGAAGCTGGCGGCGCGGGCCACGGCGAGAAAGGTCTCCAGATAATCTATATCCATGCCGGTTTGTCATCCGAAGGATAGAAACAATTCATTTGTAGCATAGTGCCCTGAGCCCGTATGGTGCAAGCGGATGCACGTCATGGATGGAAGCGCACCCGCGAGCCTCTTGATGTTGGTCGCCGGACTCGGATTCGGAGGCGGCGTGCTCTCGGGCCTGCTCGGCATCGGCGGCGGCATCCTGATGACCCCGCTGCTGCTCTTCGTCCCGGTGGCTTGCCGACTACCCGCGTTGGACATGCAGACGGTAGCCGGCCTGACGATCGTGCAGAGCCTGTTCGCCGGCCTGTCAGGACTCGCTTCGCACCGCGAACGCGGGAACGTCCATTTCGGCCTGGCCCTGTGGCTCGGCGGCACGATGGTGGTCACGGCGTTCGGTGGCGCGTGGTGGTCGAGGGACGTCAGCTCGGAAACGTTGCTCGCGCTCTTTGCGGGTCTTGCAGTAGCCGCTGCCTGCTTGATGCTCGTCCCGGCCGCCCACGCCGACGAAGAGCGCGGCGCGGATCGCGTCTCGTTCGGCAGAGCGCGCGCTGTCGCAGTCGGGATCGTGATCGGCTTCACCGGCGGTATGGTCGGCCAGAGCGGGGCTTTCATGGTGGTGCCCGCGACGATCCACTTCCTGCGGGTCCCCGTGCGAACGGCGATCGGCACCACGCTCGCCGTGGTAGTGCTGGCGGCGCTGGCGGGAACCGCAGGCAAACTTTCAACCGGGCAGGTCGTTCTGCCGCTGGTGCTGGCGCTCGTGCCTCCGACGATGATCGGTGCACGCATCGGCGCGCGGTGGAGCGGACGTCTGCGGCCGGATGTTCTGCGACGTGTGCTCGCGCTCGTCATCGCGGCTGCCGCGATGCGGATCTGCTACGAACTTCTCACTCGCGCGACGTGACGAACAGGAGGACTGTGATGAGCACCGAAGACAACCTCGACACGAAGACGATGACCGCCGCCGATGCGCCCGCAGCGTGCAGGCTCACGGAGATGAGCCACGGCGGTGGTTGAGGGTGCAAGATAGGGCCGGCGGCCCTACACGAAGCACTCAGCCATCTACCGCTCATCACCGATCCGCGCGTGCTGGTGGGAATAAATACGGGCGACGACGCAGCGGTGATCCGCCTGCGTGATGACCTCGCGCTCGTCCTGACGGTGGATTTTTTCACGCCGGTGGTGGACGACCCCTACGATTTCGGTCAGGTCGCGGCGGCGAATTCACTCAGCGACGTCTACGCGATGGGAGGAGTTCCACTCTCCGCGCTTTCGATCATCGGTTTCCCCGCTACGAGCACACCGCTCGACGTGATGGGACGCATTCTTCGGGGCGCGGCCGACAAGGCCAAGGAGGCCGGCATCGAGATCGTCGGCGGCCACTCGGTAGAGGATCCGGAGCCCAAGTTCGGTCTGGCTGTGACGGGGACGATCCATCCGGACCGGATACTAGCCAACCACGGGGCGCGGCCGGGCGACGCGTTGTTTCTCACCAAGCCTCTCGGATCCGGCGTTCTGACGACAGCGATCAAGCGCGGCCTGCTCGACCATGCCGAGATCGCTGAGGTCACGCGCGTGATGGCGACGCTGAACGCGGCAGCTTCCGAAGCAGCGCTCGGCGCGCAGGCGCACGCGTGTACCGACGTGACCGGCTTCGGGTTGCTCGGACACGTGCGTGGCATGCTCCAGGGTCGTGGTCTCGGTGTCAGCCTCGGCGCCGGCGCGATCCCGCGGCTCGGACGCGTCTCCGATCTCTTGCGCGACGGCGTGTGGCCCGGCGGAACGCAGCGCAATCTCGACTACTACGGCCCTTGGTTGCGGCTCGAACCCGGTGCGCCGCAGGACACGAGGCTCCTCGTCGCCGACCCGCAAACTTCCGGCGGGCTGCTGATCGCGGTCGCACCGGATCGGGCCGGCGAGCTGGCCGATCGTTTGCGAGACCTCGGTGTCGAGGGTTGGGCCGAGATCGGCCGGGTCACCGAAGAAGCCGGCGAAACGATATCGATCACAGCGTGACGGAGGAATCCATGGCAAGAATCGCGGTATTGGCGTATGGGACGAGCGCGTATGCGCTGTTTCTCGGGACGTTTCTTTACCTGATCGGTTTCGTCGGGAACCTCGTAGTGCCCAAGTCCATCGACTCCGGCGCCGGCGCAGGCACGCTCGCCGCGTGGATCGTCGACGCCGGATTGCTGGGTCTGTTTGCTCTGCAGCACAGCGTGATGGCGCGTCCGGGCTTCAAGCGACGGTGGCTGCGCATCATTCCGATTGCCATCGAGCGAAGTACCTTCGTACTGCTCACCAATGTCATCCTCTGGTTGCTGTTCTGGCAGTGGCGGCCGATCGCGACGACCTTGTGGCAAGTACCGGGCGGCTTGGGGACAGCAGCCGTCCAGTCGATCTTCGTCGTTGCCTGGATCGTCGTCCTGCTCGGCACATTCATGACGAACCATTTCGAATTGTTCGGACTGCGACAGGTCTGGCTCCATTTCCGGGGAACCCCGTACGCGCCCATCGCGTTCACCACGCGCGGGTTCTATCGCTACGTCAGGCATCCGCTCATGGTCGGGTTCCTGCTCGCGTTCTGGGCAACACCCCGGATGACGGCTGGCCACTTGATGTTCGCGTTCACGATGACCGCGTATGTTCTGTTCGGCATCCGCCTGGAAGAGCGCGATCTCGCCAAGGTCCTCGGGAAGTCGTACGAAGCCTATCGAGCTTCGACCCCGGCTCTTCTTCCGCGCGGTCGATCGACGCGCGACGGTGCTCGAAGACCGCGTTCGAGTCGTCAACGACACGGCCGCATCCGGACCGAGCCGGTCGGACGAGGAATCTAGCTCCACATCGCACGTAGCCGGGCGCCGACGTCCACCCGCACGCTGCCTCGAGCAGTACCCGAACGATCCACGTCTCGGTTGCCGCAATGCGTGCGCCGTTCGAAGCGGTCGAGGATCGAATCCGGGATGAAGCGTGTGCGCGGCGCGTAGACGTGGCGATCACCGTAGCGGTGCTGCTCGCGGGTGAAGAAACGCTGCGGGTGGATCAGGTACAGGTGATCGCGCGCGCGGGTCATCGCGACGTAGAGCAGGCGCCGCTCTTCCTCTATCTGGTCGCGGCTTCCGGTCGACATGTCGGATGGAATGCAGCCGTCGACGGCGTTGAGCAGGTAGACGACATCCCATTCCCTGCCCTTGGCCGAGTGGATCGTCGAGAGGATCAGGTAGTCCTCATCCAGGTGCGGAGACCCCGCCTCGTCTCCGCTCGCGCTCGGCGGGTCCAGTGTCAGCTCGGTCAGAAAGCGCTCGCGCGACGGATAGCCGGCTGCAATCTGTTCGAGCTGATCGAGGTCGCCGCCGCGCGCGTGCGCCGCATCGTAAAGCCGCTCGAGGTGCGGCTGATACCACTCGCGCACGGCGCCCATCTGTCCGTGCCACGTAGCGGCTCGGTGCAAGCCGGTGAGCAGGTTGCAGAGCGAGGGCCACTCTTCGGCCGCGGCCGGCGGGGCGCGGAATCCGTGCAGCGCGCCGAAGTCGAAACCCTGCGCGTCCAGCACCGCGATCGCGCGCCGCGCGTTACCCGGCCCCATGCCGGGCAGCAACTGCAACACACGAAACGCCGCGAGCGAGTCGTGAGGGTTCTCGACCCAGCGCAGGATGCACAGCAGATCCTTGACGTGCGCGGCTTCGAGGAACTTGAGGCCGCCGTACTTGATGAAAGGGATGTTGCGTCTCGCCAGCTCTACTTCGAGCTGATCGCTGTGGTGCGCGGTTCTGAAAAGGACCGCCTGCCGCTGTAGCGCTATGCCGGCCTCGCGATGCTCGAGGATCCGTTCGACGACGTAGTCGACCTGTGCTGTCTCGTCCTCTGCGGTGACCAGTATCGGCCGTTGCTGTGATCCCCTGGTCGAGAACAGGTTCTTCGCGAAACGCTCGCTCGCCAGTGCGATCACCGCGTTGCAGGCGTCGAGGATCGGCACCGACGAGCGGTAGTTCTGCTCGAGCGTGATCACCGTGGCGGGCGGAACGAAGCGGCTGGGGAAGTCCAGGATGTTGCGCACCGTCGCGGCGCGAAACGAGAAGATCGACTGGGCATCGTCGCCGACTACGGTCAGTCCCAGCCCATCGGGCCGCAGGCCGAGCAATACCGCGGCCTGCAGCGCGTTGGTGTCCTGATACTCGTCGACCAGCACGTGGTCGAAGCGTTCCCGTACCGCCTCGGCCAGCGCCGGTTCTTCCATCATCTGGTGCCAGTAGAGCAGCAGGTCGTCGTAGTCGAGCACGTTGCGCGTCTGCTTGGCCTCGACGTAGGCGCGAAACAACGCGCGAAGCTCATCGCTCCACGACTGGCACCACGGGAAGGCTGCGGCCAGCACTTGTTCCACCGAGCTCTGCGCGTTGACCGCGTGTGAGTAGATGGCCAGGCAGGTCGCCTTTTTCGGAAAGCGTCGCGTCTTGCGCGAGAGCCCCAGCTCGTCGCGCAGCAGGTTGATCAGATCCTCCGCGTCGGGGCGGTCCAGCACGGTGAACGACGGTGCCAGGCCCACCGACTCGGCGTGCAGCCGCAGCAGGCGGTTGGCGATGCTGTGAAACGTTCCCGCCCAGCGCAGCGGTTGCGTGCGTGTCTGCGCGCAGATGCGCTGTGCGCGACGGGTCATCTCCTGCGCCGCGCGCCTGGTGAACGTCAGCAGCAGGACCCTGTCCGGGTCGGCCCCAGCGGCGATCAAGTGCGCGACCCGATGTGCCAGCGTCTTGGTCTTTCCGGCTCCGGCGCCGGCGATGATCAGCAGCGGCGGTGCGGCGGTGGCGCTGCCGTGCTCGACCGCGGCGCGCTGCGCCGGGTTCAGTTCCTCTACCAGCCTGCTCGGTTCCACCGCCACTCCCGGTCTCCTGTGCGCGCCTGTGCCGTGCGATCCGAAACGCGAGGGTGCACCGTACCATCGGCGAAGGAATGGCGAAAGTCAGAGGCGAAAGCGCCCGGCGGCGATCGCGACGAGCGCCGGCTGGCGAGCCGCCAGCCCCGCAAAACCGGCCTTTATCATGTCGATGCGTGCCGAGTGCCACTTTCTCCCATCCGACCGTTCGGTAGACTCGGCGCCCAACGGAATAACAAGACTATCGACAGCCGATGACGCGCGGCGTTTCGCAGCGGCAGCGGGCGAGGTCGAGTGACACGAGTGACACGGAGGAGCGCACAAATGACGCAGACCAAGGGCAAGTGGGCCGACGCGTATCGAGGCAAGTGGACCTGGGACAAGGTGACTTGGGGCAGCCACTCGGTCGACTGCTACCCGGGCGGTTGTTCGTGGCACGTCTACACCAAGGACGGCAGGATCGTCCGCGAAGAACAGGCGGCAGTGCTTCCGCCGATCGAAGCCGGCATCCCCGACATGAACCCGATGGGCTGCCAGAAGGGTGCATCGTGGAGTCACTGCCACTACTCGCCCGACCGCATCACCCAGCCGATGAAGCGCGTGGGCGAGCGCGGTGAAGGCAAGTTCGAGCCCGTCTCATGGGACGACGCACTGACCGACATCGCCGACTCGATGCTCGATGCGATCGCCGACCAGGGCGGCGAATCGATCCTGACGCTGCTCACTCCCGAAGTCGGAGCGATCCCGGCACGCATGTTCGCGTACCTGCTCGGCACCGCATCTACCGACGGCAACGCCGAGTTCCAGGATTTCAGCCCCGGTTGGCACATCACCTGGGGCCTGTTCAATCCGACCTCGACGATGGACGACTGGTTCCTGGCCGAGCTCACGCTGATCTGGCACGCCAATCCCGTCTACACCAACATTCACTGGTACCACTACCTGGCCGAGTCCCGCTACAACGGCGGCGAAGTGGTGACGATCGCGCCCGATTTCAGTCCTTCGGCGATTCACGCCGACCACCACCAGCCCATTCGCATCGGCACCGACGCGGCGCTGGCACTGGCGATGTGCAAGGTGATCATCGATGCCGGGCTCTACAAGAAGCAGTTCGTGCAGGAGCAGACCGACCTGCCGTTGCTGATCCGTACCGACAATGGGCGTTTCCTGCGCGGTAGCGACGTGTACGAAGGCGACCGCGAAGACCAGTTCTTCTGGTGGGATCGCCTGACCAACCTGCTCACTCCGGCGCCGCGCCACACGCTGGCTACGACCGGCGTCGACCCGGTGCTCGACGGAACTTACAAAGTCACGCTGCTCGACGGCACGACCGTCGAAGTAGAGCCGGTGTTCGCGAAGTTGCAGCGGCACCTCGAGGACTACACGCCGGAAAAAGCCGGCAAGATCTGCCAGATCCATCCCGACAACATTCGCAGCCTGGCGCGCAAGGTCGCCACCCACCGCACCAAGATCTTCATCGGCTGGAACTCTGGCAAGTACTACCACGGCGATCTGATGGAGCGCGCAATGGCTCTGCTGCTCGGGCTCACCGGCAACTGGGGCAAGAAGGGCACCGGCACGCGTTCGTGGGCCATCATGGCGATGGACGGCGGATCGTTCATGCACCGCAAGGCGGGTCCGGGACAGGAAGAGGCGCAGAAGCTGATCGGTCAGATGATCGCGATGCGCCGCATGGTCACGGCCGAAGATCCGTCGATGACGTCGGAGATGGCCCAGAACCGCGGTGCGGAAATGGCCGGTGAGATGGGCGGCTTCGGCAACACGATCCCGCCCGCGTTCCTGTGGTACTACCAGTACGGTTACAAGGAGCGCTGGGACGATCCCGAGAATCACGACCCGTCGATGAAGAAGACCTTCGGCGAGTACATGAACGAAGCTGTCGACAAAGGGTGGTGGAATGCTGCTGCCACCGGCGTCTACAAGACCGTCGAGCCGCGTGTGCTGTTCGAGTCCGGCGGCAACATGCTGCGCCGCCAGCGCGGCGGGCAGAAAATCCTGCTCGAGGGCCTGTGGCCGAAACTGAAGATGATCGTCTCGGTGGATTACCGCATCACGACCACCGGGCTCTATTCCGACTACATCCTGCCGGCCGCGCAGCACTACGAGAAGCTCGGCACCAGCATGCCGTCGGTCCATCATCTGAACTACGTGCTGTGCGATCGCGCCACGCCTCCGGCCGGCGATTCGCTGGCCGACGTCGAGATCGGCACGCGGCTGGTCGAGAAGATCGAGCAGCGCGCCGCGGCACGTGGCGTGAAAGGCTTCACCGACCGCAACGGCAACTACCGCAGCTTCGAGGGACTGATGGCGCGTGCCACGTTGGGCGGCGCGATTCGTGACGAGGAGAAGCGCTTCGCGGAGATCGTCAAGGACAACGTGGTCTACGGGATTCTTCCCAAAGGCACGACGCTCGAGAAGTTGCGCGAGAAGGGCTCGGTTCGCTTCGAGGGCTGGGGCATGGTCGGACACGGTGTGTCGCAAGGGTCCACGATCAAGCCCGACGAGGTTCACAACCCGCTGCGCTGGCACACCGAAGACAAGGTCCCGTACGACACGCTGGTGCGCCGCGCGCAGTTCTACATCGATCACGAGTGGTTCCTGGAGGCCGGCGAAGAACTCGCCACCCACAAGGAGCCGCCTCCGCAGGGCGGGAAGGGCCGTCGCTTCGAGATGACCAGCGGCCACAACCGCTGGAGCATCCACTCGATGAACATGACCAACAACGTGATCCTGAACACCCACCGCGGCGAGCCGTTCGTGTTCATCAACGACAAGGACGCCGCCAGTCTGGGCATCGAGAACGGCGAGAAAATCAAGCTGGTGAACAACGTCGGCGAGTCGATCCTGGCCGCCAAGGTTACGCCGTCGTGCCGCCCCGGTCAGGTGATTCTCTACAACGGTTTCGAACCGTATATGCACGAGAACTGGTACGGCAACGCGGAACTGGAGCCCGGCCACATCAAGCACCTGGGCCTGGTCGGCAACTACGGACAACTCAAGTACCGGTTGTTCTCGTGGCAGCCCATCCCCGCCGACCGCGCCGTGCGTGTCGACGTCCAGAAGATCTGACGCCAGGAAACAGAGGAAGACGACGTCATGGGAACCATTACCAAATCGAAGCGCCAACTGGCTTGGGTGTTCGACCTCAACAAGTGCATCGGCTGCCAGACCTGCTCGGTCGCCTGCAAGGTGCTGTGGCCCCAGGAGGACCCCGGCACCGAGCAGCAATGGTGGATGACGGTGAACACCCAGCCGGGCCGCGGCACTCCGCGCGACTGGGAGACGATGGGCGGCGGCTACGACGCCGATGGCAAGTTGCAGCTCGGGCACATTGCCACCGACGAAGAGATCGGCGGCGGCTGGAACTTCAACTACGACGAAGTGCTGCGCGGCGGCGGCGGGCGCTCCAAGCACCTTCACAAGATCTCGGGGAGCAAGACCTGGGGCATGAACTGGGACGAGGACGAAGGCGGC
>JACRCR010000161.1 GCA_016218925.1 Deltaproteobacteria bacterium
AACCCTTCTTCGACTGAACCAGAGTGATCGCAGCCGTAAGAGTCGTCTTGCCGTGATCGACGTGACCGATCGTACCCACGTTCACGTGCGGCTTGGTGCGCTTGAATGTCTCCTTGGCCATGACTTTTCGCTCTCCCGTCTGCTCTATGCGTCTTGCGACTGCTGCCTGATGCCCGCTGGTTCCTCGTCTCTTCGTCCGCCGACTCAGGCGCCGACGGCGCGCGCCGTCAGTTCCTCGGAGACCGACGTAGGAACCGGTTCGTAGTGGTCGAACTGCATCGTGTACGTGGCACGGCCCTGGGTGCGCGAACGCAGTTCGGTCGCGTAACCGAACATGTTCGCCAGCGGCACGTTGGCCGCCACCACCTGCGCACCCGCGCGGGCCGTCATGCTCTGTATCCGGCCGCGGCGGCTGTTGAGGTCGCCGATGACGTCGCCCATGTACTCCTCGGGCACCACGACCTCGACGGCCATGATCGGTTCGAGCAGCACCGGTGACGCCTTGCGCGTCGCTTCCTTGAAACACATCGACGCACAGATCTTGAACGCCATCTCGGACGAATCGACTTCGTGGTACGACCCGTCGAACAGACGCACCTTGCAGTCGATGACCGGGTATCCGGCCAGCGGCCCCGCCGATAGCGCCTCTCTGAGTCCTTTCTCCACCGCGGGGATGTATTCGCGCGGGATCGATCCGCCCTTGATCGCATCCTCGAACTCGAAACCCTTGCCTGCATCGAGCGGACCGACCTCGAGCCAGACCTCGGCGAACTGACCGCGGCCGCCCGACTGCTTCGCGTAGCGAAGCCGTTCCTGAACGCTCTTGCGGATCGTCTCGCGGTACGCGACCTGCGGTTTGCCGACGTTGGCGTCCACCTTGAACTCGCGCAACATGCGGTCGACGATGATCTCGAGGTGCAGTTCACCCATTCCCGAGATGATCGTCTGTCCGGTCTCTTCGTCCTGCTTGACCCGGAACGACGGGTCCTCGTGCACGAACTTCTGCAGCGCCGCCGACACCTTCTCCTGATCCGCCTTGGTCTTGGGCTCGATGGCGACCGAGATGACGGGCTCCGGGAAGGTCATGCTTTCGAGCAGCACCGGCGACTTCGGATCGCAGAGCGTGTCGCCCGTGATGGCGCTCTTCATGCCGACGCAGGCGACGATGTCCCCTGCGTAGACTTCTTCGACGTCCTCGCGGTTGTTCGCGTGCATCTTCAGCAGACGGCCGACGCGCTCCTTGCGGTCACGCGTGACGTTGAAGACCTGGTCGCCGACCTTCGCGCTTCCCGAGTACACGCGCATGAAAACCAGCGTGCCTACGAACGGATCGGTCATGATCTTGAACGCGAGTGCTGAAAAAGGCGCGTCGTCCTCGGCCGGACGCGACAGTTCCTTTTCCTTGTGCGCGGGATCCACTCCTACCACGGGCGGGATGTCAGCGGGGGACGGCAGGTAATCGACCACCGCGTCGAGCAGCGACTGCACACCTTTGTTCTTGAACGCCGAGCCGCAGATCACCGGCACCAGCTTCATCTGCGTGACCGCGCTGCGCAGCGCGCTGCGCAGTTCGGCCTCGGCGACCTCGCGTCCCTCGAGGAACTTCTCGAGCACCGCCTCGTCGGTGTCGGCGACCGCCTCGACGAGCGCCTCGCGAGCCGCCTGGGCCTCTTCGCGCATCGACGCGGGAATCTCGTCGGTCAGGATCGTCCAGCCGAGATCCTTCGGGTCCTGACGCACGGCCTTCATGCGCAGGAGATCGATCACACCCTCGAAGTTCTCTTCCTTGCCGATCGGAAGCTGGATCGGAATGGCCGGCGCGCGCAATCGATCGCGGATCTGCGCAACCACGTGGTCGAAGTCCGCGCCGACCCGGTCCATCTTGTTGATGAACGCGATACGCGGCACGCGGTAGCGGTCGGCCTGGCGCCAGACCGTCTCCGACTGGGGCTCGACTCCCCCGACAGCACAGAACACGGCCACGGCCCCGTCGAGCACGCGCAGCGAACGCTCCACCTCGATCGTGAAATCGACGTGCCCGGGCGTGTCGATGATGTTGATGCGGTAGTCCTTCCAAAAGCAGGTCGTGGCAGCCGACGTGATCGTGATCCCGCGTTCCTGCTCCTGCTCCATCCAGTCCATCGTCGCGGCGCCGTCGTGGACTTCCCCGAGCTTGTGGCTGATACCGGTATAGAAAAGGACCCGCTCTGTCGTCGTGGTCTTCCCGGCATCAATGTGGGCCATGATGCCGATGTTCCGAGTTCGGGAGAGGGATACTTTACGCGCCATGATCTCGAGCCCGGCCGGTGAAAGCCGTCGCTCCTCTTCTTACCAACGGTAATGGGCGAAGGCCTTGTTGGCCTCCGCCATGCGGTGTGTGTCTTCGCGCTTCTTCACCGAGCCGCCGCGATTACCGGCCGCGTCGATGAACTCGCCGGCCAGACGGTCGCGCATCGTGCGCTCGGGCCGGGATCGTGCGTTCGAAATGATCCAACGGATCGCCAGTGCGATCTGGCGCGAAGAACGCACCTCGACGGGCACCTGGTAGGTCGCGCCGCCGACGCGGCGGGAGCGCACTTCCACCGCCGGCCGGACGTTGTCCAGCGCCCGCTTAAAGAGTTCGAGACCGCTCTCTCGCAGCCGATCCTCGACGACCTCTACGGCACCGTAAAAGATGCGCTCGGCCGTGCTCTTCTTGCCGCATTCCTGCATGCAGTTGATGAATTGGGTGACGACCCGCTCATGGAATACGGGGTCGGCGAGCAATTCGCGTCGTTTAGCTGGTCCTTTTCGCGACATGATCGGTTCCGAGTTCTCGCTTTATCGATGTCCTGGCGACACGCTCTGAAGGTTTCCGTCGATCACTTGGGGCGCTTGGCGCCGTACTTCGAACGACCCTGACGCCGATCGTTCACACCGACGGTGTCGAGGGTCCCGCGTACGATGTGGTAACGCACGCCGGGCAGGTCTTTGACGCGGCCGCCACGAATGAGGACCACCGAGTGTTCCTGCAGGTTGTGCCCAACGCCCGGAATGTACGCGGTGACCTCGATTCCGTTGGTCAGACGCACACGTGCGACCTTGCGCAGCGCCGAGTTCGGCTTCTTCGGGGTGGACGTGTACACGCGCGTACAGACGCCGCGTCGCTGGGGAGATTTCTCCAGCGCTGGTGCGCCCGTTTTCAGGGCAATCTTTTGCCTGCCCTTGCGGACGAGCTGATTGATTGTCGGCACAAACTCTCCTTGCGTGGCGTCCCTTACCGCCGCAAAACTGCACGGACTTCGTCGACCAAAGACCGCCCTACCTATGTTCGGCACACCGAGACGTCAAACGCGCGCGACGCACCGCGTTTTTCGTTCCTTTTCACTCACTTCCCGAAAACAGCGCGCGTCGCCCCGGAACTCAGAAGCGAAGCGCCTGCGTCAGGTCGTCCTCGGCCTGCTCCCCTACCCCCGGAACGTCGATCTCGACACCGGTGTAACGGGGCACCCCCGACCCGGCCGGGATCAGCCGTCCCATGATCACGTTCTCCTTCAGGCCCCGCAGGTGGTCGGTCAGCCCGTGGATCGCCGCCTCGGTCAGCACCTTGGTCGTCTCCTGGAACGAGGCGGCCGAGATGAAGCTCTCGGTAGCCAGGCTCGCCTTGGTGATGCCCATCAGCATCGGCTCGGCGATCGCCGGGCGCTTGCCCTCGTCGATCAGAAGCCGGTTGGAATCCTCGAACCGCCACTTCTCGATCTGGTCTCCCACCAGCAGGACCGAATCCCCGGGGTCGCGAATCTTCACGCGACGAAGCATCTGGCGGACGATCACCTCGATGTGCTTGTCGTTGATCCGCACGCCCTGGAGCCGGTAGATTTCCTGGACCTCGTCGACCAGGTACGCGGCGAGTTCCTTCTCGCCCTTTACCGTCAGGATGTCGTGGGGGTTCGATGACCCGGCGTGGAGCTGCTGGCCGGCGCGGATGTAGTCGCCTTCCTGCACCAGGATGTGCTTGCCCTTGCCCACCAGATACTCGCGCGGGTCGCCGACTTCGGGAGTCAGAACGATCTTGCGCTTGCCCTTGGTGTCCTTTCCGAACGAGACGACACCGTCTATTTCGGTGATCGCGGCGACTTCCTTCGGGCGGCGCGCCTCGAAGAGCTCGGCTACGCGCGGCAGACCGCCCGTGATGTCCTTGGTCTTGGTCGTCTCTCGCGGAATCTTCGCGACCACGTCGCCGGGCATCACGTCGGCGCCTTCCTCAACGTTGAGGTAGGCACCTTCCGGCAGCGCGTAGCGCGCCTCGCCGCCGCGAGGGCGGTTCAGGGGTTTGCCAGTCGCGTCGCGCAAGACGACCGCCGGACGGCGGTCTCTGGCCTGCTTCGAAGCGGTGATGACCTTGGTGGCCAGACCGGTGTTCGGGTCGACGCGCTCTTCCATCGTCTCGCCGTCGACGATGTCTTCGAAATGCGCAGTGCCGCCCACCTCGGTGATGATGGGCGTGAGGAACGGATCCCACTCGGCGATCAACTCGCCGGCCTTGACGCGTTCGCCGTCGTGCTTGCGAAGGCGCGCGCCGTGGACGAGCGGATAACGCTCGCGCTCGCGCTGCTGACCTTCCTCGAGCACATCGACGATCGATATTTCGGCGTTGCGGTTCATCACCACGAGGTTGCCTTCGCGGTCGACGACGAACTCGACGTGGACGAACTTGAGGACACCGTCGTTGCGCGGCTCGAGCGTCGTCTGCTCGGCGCGCCGGCTCGCGGTGCCGCCGATGTGGAACGTGCGCATCGTGAGCTGGGTTCCCGGCTCGCCGATCGACTGCGCGGCGATCACGCCGATCGCTTCCCCGAGGTTGACGATGTGGCCGCGCGCCAGATCGCGGCCATAGCACAAGGCGCAGACGCCACGACGTGCCTGACACGTGAGCACCGAGCGGATCTTGACGCGCTCGACGCCGGCGTTCTCCACCACGTTGACCAGATCTTCGTCGATCTCGCGGTTGGCCGGAACCAGCACGTCTCCGGTGAACGGATCAGTGATGTCGTCGAGTGCAACGCGACCCAGAATGCGGTCGCCGAGACGCTCGATGATCTCGCCGCCTTCGATCAGCGGGGTGATGTCGATGCCGTCGAGCGCGCCGCAGTCGGTCTCGAGGATGACGCAGTCCTGCGCCACGTCGACCAGACGGCGGGTCAGATAGCCCGAGTTGGCGGTCTTCAGTGCGGTGTCGGCCAGACCTTTGCGGGCACCGTGGGTCGAGATGAAGTACTGCAGTACCGTCAGACCCTCCCGGAAATTCGCCGTGATCGGCGTCTCGATGATCTCTCCCGACGGCTTGGCCATCAGGCCTCGCATGCCGGCGAGCTGGCGGATCTGCTGCGCACTGCCGCGGGCTCCCGAGTCCGCCATCATGAACACCGGGTTGAAGCTCACGACCTCGTGGCGCGTTTCCTTGGCCGCCTGGGGCTGACTCGCGTCGGCGATCGTGATGGTCTCGGTCGCCATCACCCGCATCATCTCGTCGGCGATGCGGTCGGTGACGTTGGCCCAGATGTCGACGACCTTGTTGTAACGCTCGCCGTTGGTGATGAAACCGGCTTCGTACTGTTTCTGGATCTCGCGCACCGCATCACCGGCTTCGTCGAGCAGTTTGGTTTTGCCGGCCGGGATTTTCAGATCCTTGATCCCGATCGAGACGCCCGAGCGCGTGGCCATCGCGTAGCCGAGATCCTTGAGCCGGTCGGCGAGCAGCACGCACTGCTTGTTGCCGCAGCGGCGATACGTCACGTCGACGAGTTCGCCCAGCGCCTTCTTGTTGAGGACGCAGTTGATGTGCTTGAAGTCGACGTCCTTCGGGACGACCTCGTACACGAGCACCCGCCCGACCGTGGTCTCGACGAGCTTGCCCTGGTGACGCACCTTGATCGATGCGTGCAGCCCCACCACTTCCTGGTCGTACGCGCAGCGAACTTCGTCGAAATTCGCGAATACCTTGCCCTCGCCCGGTGAACCCGGGCGCTGGCGGGTCATGTAGTAGAGCCCCAGAACGATGTCCTGGGTCGGCACTATGATCGGCTTGCCGTGCGCGGGCGAGAGGATGTTGTTGGTCGACATCATCAGGACGCGCACTTCGACCTGCGCTTCGACCGACAGCGGAACGTGCACGGCCATCTGGTCGCCGTCGAAGTCGGCGTTGAAAGCCGCGCAGACCAGCGGGTGAAGCTGGATAGCCTTGCCTTCGATCAGCACCGGCTCGAACGCCTGGATGCCCAGACGGTGCAGCGTCGGCGCGCGGTTGAGCATCACCGGGTGCTCGCGGATCACCTCGTCGAGGATGTCCCAGACCTCGGGACGCTCGGCCTCGAGCATCTTCTTGGCGCTCTTGATGGTGGTCACCAGGCCGCGCTCTTCGAGCTTCCCGTAGATGAACGGCTTGAAGAGCTCGAGCGCCATCTTCTTGGGCAGTCCGCACTGGTGCAGGCGAAGCTCGGGACCGACCACGATGACCGAACGACCCGAGTAATCGACGCGTTTGCCGAGCAGATTCTGGCGGAAACGACCGGTCTTGCCCTTGAGCATGTCGCTGAGCGACTTGAGCGGCCGCTTGTTGGCACCGGTGATCGGCCTGCCGCGCCGCCCGTTGTCGAACAGCGCATCGACCGCTTCCTGCAGCATGCGCTTCTCGTTGCGCACGATGATGTCGGGTGCGCTCAGCTCGATCAGGCGCTTCAGACGGTTGTTGCGATTGATGACGCGGCGGTACAGATCGTTGAGGTCCGAGGTCGCAAAGCGTCCGCCGTCCAGCGGGACCAGAGGCCGCAGGTCCGGCGGAATGACCGGAATGACTTCGAGAACCATCCACTCGGGCTTGGATCCCGAGCCCTGGAACGCCTGGAGGACCTTGAGGCGCTTGATCAGTTTCTTGCGCTTGGCCTCGCTGTTGGTGTTGGCGAGATCGCTGCGCAGTTGCTCGGCGACGTCGTCGATGTCGATGTTGGCGAGCACCTTGCGGATCGCTTCCGCGCCCATTCCGGCCTCGAAGCTGCCGGGCCCGTGCTCGACCATCTTGGCGCGGAATTCCATCTCCGACAGGAGATGCCCTTCCTCGAGATCGGTCTCGCCCGGATCGATGACGATGTAGCTCTCGTAGTAGAGGATCTTCTCGAGCTGCTTGAGGCTGAGATCGACGAGCGTGCCGATGCGGCTCGGCAGGCTCTTGGTGAACCAGATGTGCGCGATCGGCGTGGCCAGTTCGATGTGGCCCATGCGCTCGCGGCGCACCTTGCTCTGGATGACTTCGACGCCGCACTTCTCGCACACCACGCCGCGGTGACGCATGCGCTTGTACTTGCCGCAGTTGCACTCGTAGTCTTTGGTCGGTCCGAAGATCTTGGCGCAGAACAGACCATCGCGTTCGGGCTTGAAGGTACGGTAGTTGATCGTCTCGGGTTTCTTCACCTCGCCGTGCGACCACGAGCGGATGACCTCGGGAGATGCGATTCCGATCCGGATCGCCTTGTAGACGCGCGGATCCTTGGGCTTGTCGAAAAGCTGCGTGAGCAAGTTCTCCATCAGGCGGCCTCCTCTTGGTTCTCGACGAGCACGATGTCGAGGGCCAGCGACTGGAGCTCTTTCATCATCACGTTGAACGATTCCGGCAGGCCAGGTTCGAGCGTGTTCTCGCTCTTCACGATGGCCTCGTACATGCGAGTACGGCCGGCGACATCGTCGGATTTCACCGTCAGCATTTCCTGCAGCGTGTAGGCCGCGCCGTAGGCCTCCAGTGCCCACACTTCCATTTCACCCAGGCGCTGGCCGCCGAACTGGGCCTTGCCGCCGAGCGGCTGCTGCGTCACCAGCGAGTATGGGCCCGTGGACCGGGCGTGGATCTTGTCGTCCACCAGGTGGTGGAGCTTGAGCATGTACATCACGCCGACCGTGACCGGCATGTCGAAGCGTTCGCCGGTCTTGCCGTCGCGCAGAACCGCCTGTCCGGTATCGGGGAGCCGCGCGAGGTCGATCAGGTTGAAGATCTCCTCTTCGCTGGCGCCGTCGAACACCGGGGTGGCGACGTGAATGCCGCGGCGGGCCTTCTCGGCCAGCCGGCACAGATCCTCGTCGCCGAGTCCGTCGATGTACGACCCGACCCCTTCTCCTTCGTACGCACCGCGCATGCGGCCGCGCAGTTCGGCGAACTGGCCGTCCCTGGCCAGATCGCTCAGTTGCTGTCCCAGCCGCTTGGCGGCCCAGCCGAGATGGGTCTCGAGAATCTGGCCGACGTTCATTCGCGACGGAACGCCGAGCGGATTCAGACAGAAATCGACCGGCGTGCCGTCCTCGAGGAACGGAATGTCTTCTTCGGCGACGATCCGCGACACGACACCCTTGTTGCCGTGACGTCCGGCCATCTTGTCGCCGACCTGCAGGCGGCGCTTGATGGCGACGAACACCTTGACCATCTTGATGACGCCGGGGGCCAGCTCGTCGCCGGCCGAGAGACGCTCGATCTTGGCGTCGAACTGCGCGTTGATCGCGTGGCTCTTGGAATTCATCGCATCGACGATGCGCGCGAGTTCCTCCTCGATCTTCTCGTCACCGACCTTGATGTCCGCCCAGTAGCGCGTCCCGGCCTTGGCGATCTGCTCGAGAACTTCGCGCGTGACCACCGAATCCTTGGGAAGCAGCACCTGACGCGTATCGTCGGTGAGCCGCGTCTGCGTGGGCCGATCTCCGAGCAGTTCCAGGATGCTGGCGAGCGAATTGGTACGGACGATGCTGGTTTCGTCGGCGCGGTCCTTGTCGAGCTTGCGACGCTGCTCGAGCTCGATGCGCGCGGCACGCTCGTCCTTGGCAACGCCCTTGCGCGAGAACACGCGGGCGTCGATCACGGTGCCTTCGGTGCCAGGAGGCATCCGTAGCGACGTGTCGCGTACTTCGCCGGCTTTCTCGCCGAAGATCGCGCGCAGCAGTTTCTCTTCGGGGGAGAGCTGCGTCTCGCCTTTCGGCGTGATCTTGCCGACCAGGATGTCGCCCGGACCGACCTCGGCACCGATGCGGATGATCCCGGCTTCGTCGAGATCCTTGAGCGCTTCCTCGCCGACGTTCGGAATGTCGCGCGTGATCTCTTCGGGTCCGAGTTTGGTGTCGCGTGCGACGCACTCGAACTCTTCGATGTGCACCGAAGTGAAGTAGTCTTCCTTCACCAGGCGCTCGGAAACGAGGATCGAATCTTCGAAGTTGTAACCGTTCCACGGCATGAACGCGACGACCACGTTGCGACCGAGCGCGAGCTCGCCGCATTCCGTGGAAGGCCCGTCGGCGACGACGTCTCCCGCCGCCACGCGCTCGCCCACCAGTACGATCGGCTTCTGGTTGATGCAGGTATTCTGGTTCGAGCGCTGGTACTTGGTCAGGTTGTAGATGTCGACGCCAGGGTCGTGCGCGCCGGCGGCTTTGTCGGCCTTCACCACGATGCGCTCGGAGTCGACGCTCTCGACGACGCCCGAGCGCCGCGCCACGCAGGTGACTCCCGAGTCGCGCGCGACGATCGCTTCCATGCCGGTGCCGACCAGCGGCGCGTCGGTGCGCAGCAGCGGAACCGCCTGGCGCTGCATGTTCGAACCCATCAACGCGCGGTTCGCGTCGTCGTGTTCGAGGAACGGAATCAGCGCGGCGGCCACGCTGACGAGCTGGGTCGGCGACACGTCCATCATCGTGACGTGCTCGGGCGACACCATCGTCGAATCCATGGTCTGCTCGCCCTGCGGCGAGATGCCCTTCTTTCGTGCGGCGACCAGGTCGTTGGTGAAACGGCTGCCCGAGTCGATCGGCGCGTTGGCCTGGGCGATTACCTGGTCTTCCTCGGCGAGCGCCGTCAGATAGTCGACGTCGTCCGTCACGGTCGCGCCGCTCACCCTGCGGTAGGGCGTCTCGACGAAACCGAAGTTGTTGATCCGCGCGAACGTGCTCAGCGACGAGATCAGACCGATGTTCGGACCTTCCGGGGTCTCGATCGGACACACACGGCCATAGTGGGTCGGATGCACGTCGCGCACGTCGAAACCGGCGCGCTCGCGCGTCAGGCCGCCAGGTCCGAGCGCGGAGAGACGGCGCTTGTGGGTCACCTCCGACAGCGGATTAGTCTGGTCCATGAACTGGCTGAGCTGGCTCGAGCCGAAGAACTCCTTGATCACCGCGCTGACCGGCTTGTAGTTGATCAGCTCCTGCGGCATCAGCGTCTCGAGATCCTGCAGGCTCATGCGCTCGCGGATCGCGCGCTCCATGCGAAGCAGGCCGATGCGGTACTGGTTCTCGACCAGTTCGCCGACCGTGCGCACGCGGCGGTTTCCGAGATGGTCGATGTCGTCGATCGATCCCACGCCGTTCTTGAGCAGGATCAGGTAATTCACCACCAGGAGGATGTCCTCTCGGCGCAGAGTCCCCTGTTCGAGCGGCAGGTCGAGCCGCAGCTTGTGGTTGAGCTTCAAGCGGCCGACCGGCGACAGGTCGTACTTGTCGGCGTTGAAGAACAGGTCGTTGAAGAACGCCGTCGCCGTGTCGAGGGTCGGCGGATCGCCCGGGCGCAGGCGCCGGTAGATGTCGATGATCGCGTCTTCGGTGCGCTCGATCTTGTCCAGCAGCAGCGTGTTGCGCAGCGACGGTCCACGGTTGAGTTCGTCGATGTACACGAGGCGGAAATCGTTGATCCCGCGGTCGCGCATCTGATCGAAGACTTCGGCCTTGATAGTACCGTTGCACTCGACGAGCACTTCGCCGGTGGTCGGATCGACGATGTCGTGCGCGGGGATGCCGCCAATGATCTCGTCGAACGAAATCGGGATCTCCTCGACCCCGGCTTCGGCCATGTCGCGCAGCGCCTTGCGAGTGAACTTGCGCCCCTCTTTGACGAGGACCTCGTCGCTCTGGGGGTGGCGGATGTCGCGCGTGGCTTTCTGCCCTTCGAGCGTCTGGCGCTTGAACGCCTTCCACGCCTTGCGTCCGTCGATGCGCACGTGATCGACCGGGTAGAAGTAGTTGAGAAGTTCCTCGGTCGTCATGCCGAGCGCGCGCAGCAGCACCGTGGCCGGGAACTTGCGGCGCCGGTCGATGCGCACGTACAGGATGTCCTTGGCGTCGAACTCGAAGTCGAGCCACGAGCCGCGGTACGGGATCACGCGGGCATTGAACAACAGGCGGCCACCGGCCGACGTGCGTCCCTGGTCATGCGCGAAGAACACGCCCGGCGAGCGGTGGAGCTGCGAGACGATCACTCGCTCCGTACCGTTCACCATGAAGGTGCCGTTCTCCGTCATCAGCGGAAGCTCGCCGAAGTAGACCTCCTGCTCCTTGATGTCCTTGAGCGTCTTTGCGTTCGTCTCCGGGTCGACGTCCCAGGTAACCAGTTGAACGGTGACCTTGAGCGGCGCCGAGTAGGTCATGCCACGCTGGTGGCACTCGGCGACGTCGTACTTCGGTTCGCCGATGACGTAACTGACGAAATCCAACTGTGCGGTTCCGGTGAAATCCTTGATCGGAAACACCGACTGAAAGACGCCCTGCAGACCCAGGCTCGCGCGCTGGTCCGGCTGGGCGTCGGCCTGCAGGAACGCTTCATAGGAGCGCCGTTGGATGTCGATCAAATTGGGGACATCCAAAACTTTACGAAGCTTCCCGAAGTTCCGCCGCAATCGGAAGTTGTGCGTCACTTGCGCCATTCTGACCTCACCGAGCCCTGTTGAGAGAACACATGATCGCTGCGTGCCGTTTCGCCGCGAACCCCGTCACTACTTGACCTGGACGGTGGCGCCCTCTGCCTCGAGCTTGGCCTTCATCGCGTCGGCATCGGCCTTGTTGACCGCTTCCTTGACCGCCTTGGGAGCGCCCTCGACGAGATCCTTGGCTTCCTTGAGGCCCAGGCCCGTCAGCTCACGGACGACTTTGATGACCTGGATCTTCTTCTCGCCGGCCGCGACCAGCACGACGTCGAACTCTTCCTGGACTTCAGCGGCCGCAGCCGGTGCGCCCGGCGCCGCCGCCGCCACCGCCACAGGTGCAGCCGCGCTCACGCCCCACTTCTCTTCGAGCTCCTTGACGAGCTCGGCGATCTCGAGAACCGTCGCCGCAGAGAGCTTCTCGATGATCGTCTGTCTTTCTTCCGTGCTGAGACCCATTGTGTCCTCCTGACTTCCTGTCGTTCTTCAGTCGCGCAGCGCGCGCGACGGCCCATGTCTCCGCAGCGGAGACCACTTCGTTGACGGCTGTCTAGCTCGCCGCTTGTTCTTCGAGTTGATGCTGCCTGGCGTCGAGCACCTGGACGGCCGCCTGAGCCGGAGCCGCGAGCACGCGCACCAGCATGGTCGCCGGCGTCATCAACAACGCCAGCAACTGAGCGCGTAGCTGGTCGCGTCCCGGCATCGTGGCCAGTTGGGCGATCTGCTTGCGTGACAGCAGAGCGCCGTCCATCACGCCGCCCTTGAGTTCGAACACGTCGTTCTTGCCGGCGAAGCCGTCGACGACCTTGGCGAACGCGACCGGATCGCCGTAGCAGAACGCGAACACCGTCGGTCCCGCCAGCAGCGGTTCGATGACTTTCGCCGGTGTTTCGGCGACCGCCAACCAAGTCAGCGTGTTCTTGGCCACCAGCAGTTCTGCGTCCACTTTACGGAGCTGGAGGCGAAGATCGGTCATCTGCGCGACGGTCATGCCGCGAAACTGCGACAGCACCACCATCGGCGCCTGCTGGAATTTTCCCGCCAGGACTTCTACGACCCCGGCCTTTTCTGCATGGTTCATGGAACCTGTTCCTCTTCTCGTTCAGCGCGCTCAGATCGCGACTTTGATGTCCGCGCTGTCGACCGCGATGCCCGGTCCCATCGTCGACGAGATCGACGCGGAACGGATGTACTGGCCCTTGGCGCTGGCCGGTTTGGCACGCACCACGCTGGCGACCACCGCCATGGCATTCTCGACGAGCTTCTCGGGACCAAACGAAACCTTCCCGACCGGGACCTGGACGATGCCGGCCTTCTCCACGCGGAACTCGACCTGACCGGCCTTGAGCTCGCGCACGACGCGCGCGACGTCCATCGTCACGGTGCCGACCTTGGGGTTCGGCATCAGGCCGCGCGGACCGAGGATCTTCCCGATGCGTCCGACCGCGCCCATCATGTCGGGCGTGGCGACGGCACGGTCGAACTCGGTCCAGCCTTCTTCGCGGATCTTGTTGACCAGTTCGTCGGCCCCGACGAAATCGGCGCCCGCTTCTTCGGCTTCCTTGGCCTTCTCGCCCTTGGCGAACACCAGCACGCGCACCGTCCTGCCGGTGCCGTGCGGAAGCGCCACCGTTCCGCGCACGTTCTGGTCGGCGTGCCGCGGATCGACTCCCAGACGAACGGCCATCTCGACGGTCTCGTCGAACTTCGCGCCCGACCCCTTGGCCGCCAGTCCGATCGCGTCGGCGAGCGAGTGGAGCTTCCCCGCCTGAACCGTGGCCGCAGCCTTGTCGTAACGTTTGCCTCGCTTTGCCATCGTCAGCCCTCGACCGTGATGCCCATGCTTCGCGCCGTTCCCTCGATGATGCGGACCGCCGCCTCGACGTCGTTGGCGTTGAGGTCGGAGAGCTTCTGCTCGGCGATCTGGCGCACCTGGGCACCGGAGACCTTGCCCACCTTGTTCTTGTTGGGCGTGGGAGAACCCTTTTCGAGACCCGCGGCCTTCATCAGCAGGATCGACGCCGGCGGCGTCTTGGTGATGAACGTGAACGAACGGTCCGAGTAGACCGTGATCACCACCGGGACGATCACGTCGCCCATGCTCTGGGTGGCCGCATTGAAGGCCTTGCAGAACTCCATGATGTTGACGCCGCGCTGACCGAGCGCCGGTCCCACGGGCGGACTCGGGTTGGCCTTGCCCGACGGAATTTGAAGCTTTACCTGATCGACGACCTTTTTCGCCATGACCTTTGCCGCCTACATCTTTTCCACTTGCACGAGTTCCATCTCGACGGAGGTCGAACGACCGAAGATCGAGATGGCAACTTTGAGGGTGCCCTTTTCAGGGCGAATTTCTTCGACGACTCCGCTGAAGTCGGCAAAGGGTCCATCGATGACTTTGACTTGCTCGCCGACCTCGAACTGCACCTTGGCCTTCGGGCGAGCGGCTCCTTCCTGGAGCATGTTGGTGATGCGGCGAACCTCTTCCTCCGGAACCGGAGCAGGATTGGTCGTCCCACCGACGAAACCGGTGACCTTCGGAGTGCTGGTCACGACGTGCCAGGTGTCGTCGTTCAGCTCCATCTGTACCAGCACGTAGCCGGGGAAAAGGTTGCGGGTCGCCGTACGCTTCTTGCCCTTTACGAGTTCCACGACCTGCTCGGACGGCACCAGGATGTCGCCGAACCTCTCCTCCTGGCCGAGCGCACGGATGCGCTCCTCGAGCTGGCGCCGCACGCTCTGCTCGTACCCGGAGTACGTGTGTACGACGTACCACTGTTTCTCGGCCATGACCGTTTCCATCCTGATCTCAGAACACCAGACGCATTCCGAGCGAGATCACGTAATCGACCACGCCGAGATAGAGGGACACGAATCCCACCACGATGATCACTATCCAGGTGAAGGCCATTGTCTCTTTGCGCGTGGGCCAGTAGACACGACGCAGTTCGGCGACGGCCTCGTTGAGGAACTCCCGTCCCTGGGTAACCAGTTGACCGACGCCGCCGGTTTTCGACGACTGTGTATCGCTCTGCGCCTCTTTGCTCACTGCCGTTCGTGCTCCGCGCCGTCATTGGCGCGCTCGGTCCAGGCTAAATGGCGGGTCAGGCAGGACTCGAACCTACAACCATCGGATTTGGAGTCCGACGCTCTACCAATTAGAGCTACTGACCCGGTACGGTTCGCGTCCCTCAGACCTTCCCCTCCTTGTGAAGCGTGTGCGCCCGGCATGCCGGACAGAATTTCTTGCGCGCAAGCTTCTCGGTGGAGAGTTTCTTGTTGCGGCTCGTGCGGTAGTTCTTGCGCTTGCATGCTTCGCAAGCGAGGACGATTTGGTCGCGCATCGTTGGATCCTTTTCCTGGCGTCCGGTCCTACTCGACGATCTTGCTGACCACGCCGGCGCCGACCGTGCGGCCGCCCTCGCGGATGGCGAAGCGAAGGCCTTCTTCCATCGCGATCGGCATGATCAGTGCCACTTGCAACTGAACGGTGTCGCCCGGCATCACCATCTCGGTGCCTTCGGGCAACGTGCACACTCCCGTGACGTCGGTGGTGCGAAAGTAGAACTGAGGACGGTAACCGTTGAAGAACGGGGTGTGACGACCGCCTTCTTCCTTGGTCAGGATGTATCCCTCAGCCGTGAACTTGGTGTGCGGTGTGATCGAACCCGGAGCCGCCAGAACCTGGCCGCGCTCGACCTCGTCCTTCTTGGTCCCGCGCAGCAGAACGCCCACGTTGTCGCCGGCCTGACCCTGGTCGAGCAGCTTGCGGAACATCTCCACACCG
>JACRCR010000034.1 GCA_016218925.1 Deltaproteobacteria bacterium
CAGCGTCGTGCGCATCTATCGCCTCCGAGGATCGGGAAACGGCATTTCTTCGATATAGACGTCTTCGAATTCCGGATCACTCGCGAGCGCGACGTGCTCGACGCGCGCGCGGATCGCATCGAAGTCGTAGCCCGCGCTGTTGCCACCGAGCAGCGCGATCTTGGCGCCGAGCAGTGCGGTATTGCCGGCCGGCCGCACCTGAGCACCGGCGGCGGCGACCAGCCCGATGCTGCTCGCGCTGGCACGATCGACGTAGTTGCCGAACGCACCCGACAGGTAAACCGGCGCCGCGGCGCAGGCGGCCGTGCCGAAACGACGGCGCAGAATCCGAAGGCCGGCCGCGACTGCGGCCTTGGCAAGTTGCAGTTGGCGGATGTCGCGCTGAGTGATCGCCACCGGTTCGGCGACGGTCAGCGAACTGTTGCCGCCGGCCAGTCGCCCGCTCGGCTCGAGCAGCCCCAGTTCCAGCGCGGCAGCCGCCGCATCGACCAGACCACTGCCGCAGATGCCGCGTGCGGCCCCGCCGCCGAGTACGCTCGCATGGAAACCGCCGCCCTGCGCGCGCACGCGGTGGATCGCACCGGTGGTCGCACGCATCCCCATGCCGATCCCGCCTCCTTCGAAGGCGGGTCCCGCGGCGGTTGATGCACACAGAATCCGATCGCGATTGCCGACCACGATCTCGCCGTTGGTGCCCAGATCGATCAGCACGCACGGGGCCTCGCTACGATGAATGCCGATCGCCAGCAGGCCGCCGAGCAGATCGCTGCCGACGAAACCGCCCAGGCACGGAAGGAACGTCACCGGCGTGTCGCCGGCGACGGGCCAGCCCAGATCGCCGGCGCGCAGGTGACAGGCGCCGGCCTTCGCCAGCGTGAACGGCCAGGTCGCGAGCGGAGCCACGTCGCGCCCGCAGAAGAAATGCTGCATCACGGTGTTGCCGGCCAGTACGACTCTGTCCAGATCGCGCCCGCTGGCCGCGGCGGCTGCGACCAGCTCACCGACCATACGACCCACGGTGCCGCGCAGCACATCGACCAGCCGACCTTGCTCGCCGCCGCTCAATGCGGCATCGATGCGGCTCATCACATCGCCACCGCAGACGATCTGCGGATTGAGTGCGCTGCGCACCGCCAGCACACGGCCACCGCGAAAGTCGACGAGCTGGGCTACCAGCGTAGTGGTGCCGACATCGACGGCAATCCCGAGACCCGCGCGTGGTTCGAACACGAACGCGCTGTCGTCGGCCAGCACGACGCAGTCCCACTGTCCGATCTCGAGCGTAACGTCGTCGTGTACGCGCGCTCGGCAGGCCAGGCGCCATCCGGCGGCAAGCTGCGCAGGCGAAAGAATCTCGGTCGGATCCTCGGTCTGTTCGAGCTCCCCGTTCAGGACCCGCACGCGACAGCCGCGGCACCAGCCGTGACCTCCGCACGGAAACTCGACGCCGTGCTCTGCCAGCGCGCCGTGTAACGACGCGCCGCGCTCCACGCGCAGGCTGCGCCCCACCGGTTCGAGTCGGATCTTGACGCGGCCTTTCATTGCAGCCGCGCAGATCGACCGCAGCCGTGCTTCATGAAGGCGTCGTAGCTTGCCCGGTGGAACTCCTGCGACAATCCGATGTCGTCGGGGTCGCCGTAGTGCCGCACCATCAAGCCCCCGCCGCAGGCGGAGAACGGCTCGAGCATCGCGGCAACCTCGGCGGCCACGTCGGCCGCCGTCACCGCCGGATCCGCCGCCCACTGAATGTCCACGGTGTTCCAGAAACAGATGTTGCCGCCGAAGCGCTCGGCCAACTGCCGGTGCCCGATCAGGCGCGGCTGGTCGAGCTGCACGACGTCGACTCCGATGTCGATCATGTCGGGAATCAGCCCGGCGATCTGCCCGCAACTGTGCCAGATGTAGTCCATCCCGAAGCGGTGTGCCGCCGCGACGGCGCGTGCGTAGCGGGGCTTGTAGAGCTGTCGGAACAGCGCCGGGTTCATCAACGGGCCGCTTTGCAGTCCGTGATCCTGCCAGGTCATGAAGGCGTCGACGCCACCGAGTCCGCCCAGCCGTTCGATCGCGGCAACCGTCAGATCCGTCATGCGGTCGAGCAGCGACTCGAAGGCGTCTCGCTGCCGATACGGTGCGGTCATGGCGCGTTCGAAGCCCATCAGCGCGCACAGTCGTTCGTGAAGCAGCACCGGATCGGCGCCGACGACGTACTTGCCGGCCTGCTGCGCGCGCCTCACGAACGGCTCCAGTCGCCGTGTACGCTGCGGCGCCGCCACGTCCGCCAGCCGGTGCGAATCCACGCCGGCAAGGTCCGGCAGAGGATGCCCTATCGCGTCGTCCCAAGAAAAACGCGTCTTGCGATAGGTGACTCCCCACTCGTCGACGTACTCGGTCCCGGGCGCTCGCAGCGGTTCGCTCACACGGTCGAGCAATCGCTGCAGCGTGGCGAGTTCGAAGAAGTCCGTGCCGAGCGGAACCTTGAAGCAGTAGGGAACGCGCGGCGGCTGCTCGAAGCCGATCGCCCCGCGCACGATCTCGCGGCTGGTACTGCCCGGCGGAACTTCGACCGGCGCGAGCACCGCCGCTAGCCACACGCGGCAGGCTTCGCTGATCGCTGCGCTCGCGGTGGACATCGAGCCCGAGCCTCGCTGTGGGCCGGCGATAGGTCAAGGAAACGGCTCGGCGCGGCCCCGTTCCGATGGCTTTGTCTGTGGCATCGACGCATCGTAGCGCCAGCCGCCCGCGAGGGGCGCGCCACATCGCGCAGACGGCGACCGCGGTGGCAAGGTCCGGCGAGCGCGGCAAACGGGGTTTTCGATGACAGGCAAAGAACGCATCCTGACGGCACTGGCGCTGCGGCAGCCCGACCGCGTCCCGCTGTACATCCACGGAATCAACGAGGCCCCGATTATCGGCATCGGCCGTCACCTGACCGATGGCCTGCCCGAGCCCAAGCTGTTCCACGAAATGGACCCGGCCGAGAAGATGAAACTGCTCGACACGCTGTTCCTGCTCCACGAGGAGTTCGGCGTCGATGGGTTCACCTCGTTCGAGATCGGTCACGAAGTGGAGGTCGATGCGGAGCACGTCAAGGACGACTGGGGCATCCTCTACACGCGCAGCCACCACGGTCTGCCGGTCGCCAAGGGGCACCCGGTGACGAACGCCGCCGACCTCGAAGCCTACCGACCGCCCGAGCCCAGCCGCTCGCACCTGCTGCTGCTCGACATGGGACGCGAGCGCTTCGCCGGCGCCAAGGCGCTGTTCTGGCTGATGCGCGGGACCTTCGTGCGCAGTTGGCGCCTGATCGGCATGGAAAACTACATGATCAACCTGCGCGCCGACCCGGTCTTCCTGCACCGCGTCGCGCAGATGGTGGAAAACTACAATCTCCAGCAACTCGAGCTGCTGGCCGAAGCCGGGCTGGACGTGCTGGTGGTCGAAGACGACATCGCCGGCACCGACCATCCCTTGATCGCGCCCAGGCATTTCGCCGAATTCGTCGAACCATATAACCGCAGCCTCGTGGAACGCGCCCACGCGCTGGGCTTGAAAGTGGTGCGCCACAGCGACGGCAATCTGTGGTCGTTGATGGATACGCTGCTGGCCTCCGGCTACGACGGTCTCAATCCGCTCGAACCGCAGGCCGACATGGGCCTCGAGAAGGTCAAGGATTCCGTAGGAGACAAGATCTGCCTGCTCGGCAACATCGACTGCCGCGACTTGCTGCCCGACGGCACTCCCGAGCAAGTCGACGAAGCGGTGCGTCAGGCGATCGGCGACGCGGCCGGCGGCGGCGGATATATCCTCTGCGATTCGAACTCGCTGCACCCGGGCGTCAACCCGGAGAACTGCATCGCGATGTTCGAAGCGACCCGCAAGTACGGAGTTTACGACGCGGCCTGAGCGCAGCGCCGACCAAGGAACACGACATGGATCTTTCGTCGATCAAGCAACCGGTCCTCGACGGCGATGCGCAGGCAACCGTCGCAGCGGCCACCGAAGCGGTAGCCGCCGGTGTGTCACCGTCGGCAATCCTGACCGAGGCATTGATCCCGGCGATGGAAGAGGTCGGCAACCTGTTCGCGTGCGGCGAGTACTTCGTGCCGGAGCTGCTGATGGCGGCGCGCGCGATGTCGGCGGCGGTCGAAGTGCTGCGCCCCTCGCTGGTGACCAGCGGCTACGAGGCAGCGGGCACGGTCGTGATCGGAACCGTCCAGGGAGATCTGCACGACATCGGCAAGCGCCTGGTGGCGATGATGCTCGAGGGCAGCGGGTTCGACGTCGTCGATCTCGGAACCGACGTCGCCCCCGAACAGTTCATCGCCGCGGCGCGCGACAGCGGAGCCGCGATCATCGCGTTGTCGGCACTGCTCAGCACCACGCTGCCGGCGATGCAGAGCACCGTCGAGGCACTGCGCGCAGCCGCGCTCGGCGACACGGTTCGCGTAATCGTCGGCGGCGCACCGGTGACCGACGAGTTCGCACGGCGGATCGGAGCCGACGGCTACGCGCCCGACGCGCCGGGGGCCGCGGCGCTGGCCAGGCGGCTGGTGCGCGTGGGGGGCGAGGCGGCCGTGAACTGACGGACAGAGCATGCGCCAGACCGGCCGACGAGCAGTCGCCGCTGCGCCTGCTCGTCGGTGTAAGATCGCTGGCGCTCGCGCAGGCGCGAGAGGAGGGCATCACGGTGGCACAATCACCTCTGGCCCGCTGGAACCCCGCGGCGTCGCGGCTTCGGATGGCGCTGATGGCGGCAGTGCTCTGTCTGATCGCGGCGCGGCCCGCACAGGCGGGGCTCTCCTGCGTGACACTGTCGCTTCAGAAAGTGAAGCTCCAACTCGGACCTGCCAGAGGCGACGACCGCCTGCGCGTGGCAGGCGAGTTCACGCTGGCGCCGCCGCAGTCGATCGACCCGGGCACGCAGGCGGTCGTCGTGAGCCTGCTCGACCGCGGCGGCACCGTGTTCACGGCCGCGATCGCGGCGGGGACTTTCCGCGCCGATGCCTCGGGACGCAAGTGGCGCTTCTCGGATGGCAGCGGGCAGCAGGCGCGGGGCCTGACGCGCATGAGTTTTTCCTCCACCGACGGCGTTCACTTCGGCTGGAAGGCGCAGGGACGCGACCTCGACCTCAGCGCCACCAACGAACTCGATCTCGAAGCGATCGTCGCGGTCGGCGACGACTGCGCGCGAGCGCTCGAGCCGTGCAACCAGGGACGCGGGGCGCGAACTCTGTCGTGCCGGCAGCCCTCGCCCGACGCGGCTGCCATCGCCGAGGTCGAGGTCACCACGCGCGGCCGCACCTGGCCGCTGCCGCAGGTCGTCAGCATCGGCTCGCTCGGCTGGGACCCGAACGCGCCCTGGACGATGCTCGAGCCTTACGCTGCCGCGGCGCACCGCGGGCAGGTGCGCCTCTTCACACTCAACCCTCAGTATTTCTTCGACCAAAGCTCGACGACCGCGCCCACGCCCGCGCAGTGGCAAGCGGCGGATGACCAGGTCCGGAACTGGGCGCGCGAGGTGCAAACGGTCGTCGCGGCGGGCTACCAGCCGACCACTCAGTTCGGCGGCATGCCGCGTTGGCTCTCCTCGCGCCCGGCGGATGAATCGGTGCATCCCGCGGCTGACTGGGCCGTCGCCTGGGCGCTCTCTCCGCCCGCCGACCTGAGCGCCTGGTACGACCTCGTCCAACGCTTCGTCGCGGTGATCGCGAGCGAGGGACTGCACCTCTCCTATCAGGTGTGGGACGAACCCAACTGGATGTTCTACGCGACGCTCGACGATTACTTCGATCTGTACGAGACGACCGCCGGCGCGATCCGCGCTGCCGATCCGCTTGCGCTGGTGGGAGGACCGGGGCTGAGCGGATACGCCGCGGCGAAGGACAGCGGCTGGAGCGCGCCGCAGAACGCCCCCGAGGGCGAGCCGCTGTTCCTGCCCGCGTGGATCGCGGAGATGGGACAGCGCGGGTCGCCGATCGATTTCGTCGACTGGCACTTCCCGACTCCCGATCCGCACGACGGGCGGATCGACGCGATGGTGTCGAACGTCCGCGGCTGGCTCGCGGCGGCCGGATACGACCCCGCAGCCGTCCAGGTGCGAATCGGTGAGTGGCTGTTGGAGCACTGCGGCCAGGAGGCCGCAGACCTGCCGTCGGCGGGGCAGATCGTGCCGATGCTATCGCGGTTCGCCGACGCCGGCGTCACCTGGCACACGCACACGAGTTTCACCGACCAGTCGAACTGGTCGGACGGTTGCTGGACGCACGTCGGCCTGTTCTCCGGCGCCGCGCAGCACCCGTCCTTCCTCGTGCGCGCCAAGCTGAACGTGTTTCGCCTGGTCTCCTGGCTCGGGGAGGTGCGGCTGCCGGTGGCGCGGCGCGACCCGTTCGTCGAGGCGATCGCCACCCAAAGCGACGCCGGTTACGAAGTGCTGCTCGCCAACGCGGTGTCGAGCGCCGCCGCGATACGCGCCGCACGTCGGGCGGCTGGAGAACTGTGCGCCACCGGCGTGCTCCCCACGAGCGAGTGCGACGAAGTCGCGGCGTGCTGGGAATCGACGCTGAGCAGGACGGTGGTAGCGCCGTCCGGCGCGTTGCAGGCGTGCCTGGAGGCCGCCGTCACGCCCGAGCAGATCGCACTCGTCACCACTCGCACGAACGAACTGCTGGCCGAGGCCACGGCGCGCCTGGGCGCGGGCTGGTCTGGCACCGTGCGTATCGCAGCGCTGCCGTCGGGAGTCTATGACATCGAGCGCGCGCTGGTGGACGGCAGCCACGGCAACGTCTGCGCCTACAACAAAGCGACCGAGCCGGCGCCGTCGGCGGACGCGTGCGGCGCGGGAGGCGCGGTGGATCAGGCGTGGGCGGCCGTCGAGGCACAGGCTGACGAGGCAGCGCGCGACGCGATGCGAACGCGCGGGTACAGCGACGGCGAAATCACGACGATCGAGACGAACCTCGTCGAGCCTTGCCGAGCGGCGAGTGAGACGAGCGCGGCATTCGTTGCCTGCGTCGACGCCGGCACGGCGGCGCTCGCCGCGCAGCTCGGCCGGGATGCCGGCGCGATGACCGCCGACTTGCACGCGGCCTTTGCCGCCTACGACGCTGCACGGACCGACGCTGAGCTCTCCGCCGCCGCCGATCTCAACGCGTTGCCCGAAGTCACCAGCCGGCTGGAACCGGTGGAACAGGCCACAGCGCAGGATGGACGGCTCGACTTGCAGGTCTCGCTGCCCCCGGACGGCGTGATGTTGCTGCGGCTGCGTCGCGTGAACTGATCGATCAATCCCGAATTCTCACGCGGTCCGCTTCGACAATCCACAAGCGAGCTTGGAGAGGCTCGACCGTCAAGAGCGTGACGACGCGTTCGAGTACCGAGAGAACCTGCGATTTGTCCTGTCGCTCGAGCCGCAGAACGATCAGGCCAAAGTACTCTGCCGGCGGGTAGGCACGGATGTCCCCGAAATCTGTATCGAGAGTCACCAACGCTCGCCGCTCGCGCCGGCAAACT
This sequence comes from Deltaproteobacteria bacterium, assembly GCA_016218925.1. GTDB lineage: Bacteria > Desulfobacterota > Binatia > UBA1149 > CAITLU01 > CAITLU01. The sequence continues at coordinate 7,510 of JACRCR010000034.1, forward strand.
GACGCGATGGTAGCATCGGCACTCCCCGTCATTCCTTGCTCGACGACTGTGGCCGCGTCGTGCCCCGCGTCGTCGAAGCATCGACGCTGTTTCCGACGGCAAGTTCTCGTCGATCTTGAAAAGCATCACGAAGGATGGGTCGAAAAGGCAACCACCCGTTCCTTCGCGAGCTCGCCGGCATATGCGATGGCCGCGCGGACCGACGTGGCGGTCAGCGACGGATAGGTCTCGACGACCTGCTCAGGCGTCAGACCTGCGGCGAGATTGTCCAGCACGACCGACACCATCACGCGCGTTCTCCGAATGCAGGCCTTGCCGTGGCACACCGCCGGATCCACCGAGATCGAATCGCGCCATTCCATCGTCTGACTCCTCCTGTCGTTGAGCAATGTAGTCCAGCGGCAATGGAAAGTCTCGCAACCGATATCGACTTCTTCTCAGCTTCCCGGCTGTAGCAGCGACAGAAGCGCTTGCGCGAATGCGCCGGCCTGAGGATCACCGAGCATCTCGCGCGCGGCCGCCGCGTACGGCTCGACGAACGGCGCGTAGTCGGCTGCCGAGAAATCGTCGGCCCAGCGCAAGCGGCGCGCGTCGAGTTGCTTGGCGAGGTACATCATGTCGTTCGCCGCTTCGCGGCGAACGCGGGCGTTGCCGCTGCGGTAGCCGGCAATCAGCCAGCCGGCGGCGCGAATGTCGCCGCCGTCGCGCAGTGCGCGCAGCAACAGCACCGCGCTACGCGGATCGGCCGGAAGCTGCGCGGCGGCAGCCTGCGCCGGAGTCAGCGCGGCCATCCAGCGGCGCGCGGCCTGGCGCCGGCGTGCCAACTGCGGCTCGATCGCCTCGGCCTGGGTTCCTGTCGGTTGGAACAGGACGAGGCTCTTACCGGCCGCGACATCGGTGCGAGCCATCACATCGAATCGGCCCAGCCGTGCGACCAGCCGGTAGTGGCTGGTCGCAAACTCGCG
>JACRCR010000035.1 GCA_016218925.1 Deltaproteobacteria bacterium
CCGGCGATGTCCTGCGCCCGCCGCGCGATCTCGAACGGGAAGCGCGTGACGTTGTGCTTGCAAACGTTGGACAGCATCGAGTCGTTGATGAAGATGCCACTGGGCAGCTTCGTAGCCGAATACGACGAGGCTATCCCGCACGAGTATATGGTCTCGTTCAGGTGCGTCATCTCGACCAGCTTGTCCTTGATGTGCGAGACGGCGGCGACCCCGTTGTACTCGGCGATCGCCGCGGCCGCCCCGACCATCACGTCGCCGAGGCCGGTCTTGCAGACGTAAGAGGCACGGTGGTAGGCGGTGAACCGCGCTACCAGTTCCTGCGCGAATTCGTACTCTCCGTCCATGAACACGTGCTCGAACGGAATGAACACGTGGTCGAACACGACGAGGGTTTCCTGGCCGCCGAACTCGGCGTTGCCGACGTCGATGGTTCCGCCCTCGAGCGCGCGCGTATCGCTGCTCTGGCGACCGTAGATGTAGGTGATGCCCTCGGCATCCACCGGCATCGCGCCGACCACCGCCCACTGCCTGTCTTGCTCCGTCAGGTTCATGGTCGGCATCACGAAGATCCAGTGCGCGTTCAGGCCGCCGGTCATGTGCGCCTTCGCACCGGTGACGAAGATACCCTGGTCGTTGCGGCCCGAGATGTGCAGGAACAGATCCGGATCGGCCTGCTCGTTCGGGCGTTTGCTGCGATCTCCCTTCACGTCGGTCATGCCGGCGCCGATGCAGATGTTGTTGGTCTGCGCCTTCTTCAGGAACTCGAGGTAACGCTGGTGGTACGGCGTGCCATGCCTCTGGTCGATGTCGTAGGTGATCGAGTGCATGACGCTGATCGCGTCGAGAGTGGTGCAGCGCTGGAAGCAGCAGCCGGTGAGCTGGCCCATGCGTCGCTGCATGCGGTTCTTCATCACCAGGTCGTGCGGCGACTCGACGATGTGCAGGAAGCGGTTCACGCGCGCGTTGATCAGCGGCGAATGCGCAGTGGCAAGCTCCGGGTCCTCGATCGCCAGATCGTAGGTCCGGCGCATAGCGTTCATCGACGGGCGGATCAGTGGGTTGTCAACCGGATTGCGCTCTTCCTTGCCGAACAGGAACAGCCTGAGCGGGCGGCCGCGCAAAGAATCGAGGTAGTCCTCGCCGGTTACGATTGGCTCGAAGCGTGACCACCGCTCGGCGGCGGTCTCCAACTTGCGGGCGGGCAGCGGTTGCTTGGCGTCCATCGCGAATCTCCTCGGCAGCAGCCGGGCGGCACCGGCACCGCGCTGATGCGGCCCATCAGCCAGGAGAGCGGTCGAAAGGCAACCTCCCGTCCGCGTTGGTCGGCGACGGCGGAGCCACCGGCGTCTTCCTCCGCGAGCGAGGAAGACGCCGGTGTGAGCTCCAGTTGATGTCCCGGCTCAGAAGGCCAGGAACGGCTGGTAGATCAGTTCGGTGCGGTCGCCGACATTCATCACACCTTTGCCGGCGAACCAGGCCCCGGTCCACACCGTGTCGTAGTCGGCCTGGATGCGTCCGGCCACGCACAGCAGGGTTCCGGCCCCCTGGAAGTGGTTACCGAAGTCGCACTTGCGACCTTGAACGTAGATCAACACGCGGTCCGGCGTCAGGCCGCCGACCAGCGTGATGCTGGCGTTGGCGCGCATATGCAGGTTCTCGGCAATGCGAAGAACGATTGCGGTGTCGGCGTTGCCGCCGCCGTCGAGTTCGAGAACGGTGTCGCTGGAGCCGCGCACGTCATCGACATCGATGACGTTGAGGGTGCCCGGAATCGGTGCGGTCAACGTCGCGCTCTCGCCCGCGCGCAGCAGAATGGCCCCGCCGTCCAGGTCGGATGGTAGCGCCGCCAGGTATGCCGAGGTGCTCGCGTAGGAACCGCGGGCTCCGGCACAAGCGGCCACCAGAGAGTGCGCGCCGCTCAGGTCGTAGTCACCAGAGGCGTCGTCCTTGGCGGTGACGCTGCCGGCCGCCAGCGAGGTGACGTTGGTAGCGGGCAGCTTGACAGCGGAGGGCTTGCCCTTGGCGCCGCCCCCGCCGCTGACGATGTCAGCGGCGATTTCGGCAGCCGATCCGATCTTGATTACCGCGGCTCCGGTGGCGTCGGTGGCCACTACGCTGCCGTCGTCGAGTGAGGAAGCTCCGAGCACGAGCTGCGAAGCGCAGATGTCGCCTTCGACCACCGACTGCTGCCCGGTCTTGATGCGGTCTCCGTTGGGATCGTCGCGAACCAGCAAAGTCCAGCGACACAGAGACGCGAACTGTCCATCGGCACCCGTGCACGCGCCCGCCGAGCAGACATCACCGGTCGTGCAGGTGACGCCGTCATCGCACGGCAGCGTGTTGTTGGTCGCGGCACAAAGACCGCCGCCGTCGCAGGCGTTGGTGGTGCAGACGTTGCCGTCATCCGTACAGGAGGTGCCGGCAAGATCGTTGCAATTGCCGGCAGCCTCGTTGCAGGCGTTGGCGCACTCGGAGCCGCCCGTACACGGGTCTCCGGCGTGTGTGCACGAACCTCCGGCGCAAGTGTCGGCGCCGTTGCAGAAGAGCGCGTCGTTGCATGGCAGCGTGTTGTTGGTCGCCAGGCAGGCACCGCTGCCGTCGCAGGCGTTGGTGGTGCAGATGTTGCCTTCGTCGGTGCAGGAGGTACCGGCCAGGTCGAGGCAGTTGTCGACGGCCTCGTTGCAGGCGTCGGCACACTCGCTACCGCCCGTACACGGGTCGCCGGTGTGCTGGCACGATCCGCCCGAACAGGTGTCGGCGCCGTTACAGTACAACGCGTCGTTGCACGGCAGCGTGTTGGGGTTGGCGGCGCAGGCGCCGTTCCCGTCGCAGAGATTGGTCGTACAGACATTGCCGTCGTCGGTGCACGCGGTTGCGGCCGGTACGTTGCAGGTGTCGGCGGTCTCGTTGCAGACGTTGGCGCACTCGCCGCCGGCCGTGCAGGGATCGCCCGGAGGAGCGGTACAAGAACCGCCCGAGCAGGTCTCCAGCCCGCTGCAGAACACGCCGTCGTCGCACTCGGCGTCGGCGCTGCACGGCACGCAGGCCGGCACGAAGGTTGCCGCGGGCACCGCATCGACGGCGCCGTCGATGGTGTCGCAGCCCGGGCTACCCGGGCCTGACGTGCAGCCCCACCAGTTGTTCTCGGCACTGAGCGGGCCGCCGACCGCGGCCGCATTCACGCTGAGCGCGTACTGGCTGTTGCCGATGAAGCTGTTGGCGGCCACCGTGCCGGCCGGCACCGGGCAGCCGAAGCTTCCGCAGAAGGTGCCGCCGACGCCGTCACTGTACAGGTAGACGCCCTGGTAGTTGTTGCTGATCGCGTTGCAGGTGAAGTCCAGGGTCTCGACGTTCCAGAGCTGGACCGCCTGTCCTTCCCCGTAGAATCCCAGCTGCACGTCGTTGATGACGTTGCCCTGGAAGTGGAGCAGCGCGGCGTTGTTCACTTCGACCGCGGCCCACTGCCCGCCCTGGAACCCGCCCACTCCACCGATGTTGTCCCACGAGCTGTTCTCGACGGTGACAACCGGCGTGCGGGTGGTGTGGTTGCCACGCAGCGACACCGATCCGTTGGAGTCATGAACGCTGTTACCCGAGAAGGTGACGCCGGTCAGTGCCAGGCCGTTTCCGCCGAGCGGCGAATAGTCGGAGCTGGCGTCCATATCGAGCAACGCCCAACCCATGATGTTCTTGAATTCGCTGCCGGTGACCGAGAAGGATCCGCCGAGCCGGTTGCCGACCATCCCGTTGCGACCGCTGCCGCCTTCGAATCCATCGCCGGGCAGATGCACACCTTCGCCGTCGATCACGCAGCCCTCGATGCTCAGGTCGTTCACCGCGCCGGTGTTGGCCATGTAGATGATCGCCTCGCGGGCACTGGTGTCGCCGTCTCCCTTGATCACCAGATTCCTGAGCGTCAGAGCGTCGAGAGGATTGGCTCCCGTGTTGGTGAAGCGCACGCCGCCGGTCATCTCCGCCAGATTGCCCGGGTCGCTGCTCTGCACGGTCAGATCGTCTGCCGTCGCGTCGGACAGCGTCAGCATCTCGGTGTAGGCTCCGGCCAGCGCTTCGACGGTATCGCCGTCGCCCGCGACGCCGATCCCATCGGGAATCCCGCCGGTCGTGTACGCTGGCGGGTTGTTGGCGTTCACCACGTAAGTTGTCGGCACCACTTTCTGGAAGCCCGACGTAACCAGGTCCGAGTCCGTGCCGTTCTTCAGCCACGGGCTGTAGTCCACTGCGCCGACCGCGGTATCGCCGCTCCCGAGAACGTTGGAAGCGACGGTTGGTCCGGTCGCCGACCCCCACCAGTTACCAGTAACGTTGACGGTCTCGGAGAGAGAGTTCTCGGCTCCTGTTCCGTTGCCTTCGATGATGTTGCCCTGCACGGTGATCGTGGCTGGCCATCCGTTGTGCAGAGCGAAACCCTGGTCCGTGCTGCCGGTGAACGTGTTGTTGCGAACGGTAACGTTCTGCGGGCTGTAGGGGCCGTTGAGGGTGGGCGTATCCCAGGCGGGGTCCTCCGCTAGCGCGGAGAACTCGATGCCCCATCTGTTGCTGTCTACGAAGTTGTTCTCGATCGTCAGCTCGCGAGCACAATCCACCCAGATGCCGTCGTTGGTGACGTTGTCGTGGATGTCGTTGTTCTTGACGATGAGAGTCCCGGGCGTCCCGGTGATGGATTGGAGCACCAACGCCGAACTGTGAGTGTTGGTGATCTCGTTGCCTTCGATCAGCAGGCCCGAGAAATCCAGGTGAGTCGTCAGATCGGGAGGCACGTAGCCGAATCCCTCCGACTCGTAGCCGACGTAGATGCCGAACCCCCAGTAGCCCGGTTGGATGTTGCTGATCTTGCAGTTCGTGATGTGCAGGTTGGGCATGTCGATGTTGTCGTACGCGGTGATGCCATCCTGCGTGTAGTTCGTCACATCGATATTGTTGAAGGTCACATTACCGGACCTGATCTTCACTCCGGTCGTCCACGTCGGTGCCAGGCCGGTGCCGTCCAGAACGGCGCCGTCGGCTCCGGTGACGGTCAGTGCCTTGGTGATGGAGATTTGTTCGTTGTAGGTCCCGGCCGCGACGTTGACGGTGTCGCCTGCAGACGCCTTGGTGATGGCCGCGCCGATGGTCAGGCAGGCGGTCGCCGGGCTCAGACAGTCGTTGCTGTTGCTGCCTGCCGGATCGACGTACCATGGCCCTGCCGCCCATCCGTGTGGCGGCGGAACTCCCAAAGTCGCTAACAACGCGAGCGCCGTTGCCCAGGCTCGGCGCGTTCCCCCGAATGGCCTGCGATCGGCCCCTGCAATACTCGTTTCCCGCTTCATGATCAGGCCTCCTGACTATGGTTGATTGCTGTAGTTGTGCGCGAGTTCCGTGGGCCGCCGATGGAGAGTGAAGGGTTCGGCGGCAGTGATGAGGAAGCGGCTGGAGGAAAACGCAACGATACGCGCGTCACTCACGCACGGCATGAGGCGTTTGCCTCATACGTCGTGGCCAATTTGCCCCATGCGGAGATGCCGGAAGACGCCGACTCCCGCTTGGCGCCCTCGCACACCACGTCCGGTGCCGGGTAGCCTTTCTGGGCAGACTGGCGGATTTAGGCGGACATGGCCGGCCAGGTGCGCAGCAAGGTGCCGGCGCCGCCCTCGCACAGTGGGCAGAACCCGCATCGACTCCCGCGCGCGATCTGGACCCTCGGCTTCGTGAGCTTGCTGATGGACGTCTCCTCCGAGACTGTCCACGCCCTGTTACCGGTCTTCCTGGTCTCGACGCTGGGCGCCAGCGCCACCTATGTCGGCTGGCTCGAAGGCGTCTCCGAAGCGCTGGCGCTGATGGTGCGCGCGGCCTCGGGAACCTGGAGCGATCGTCTCGGCCACCGCAAACCGCTGGCAGTGGCCGGCTACTCGCTGAGCGCGCTGACCAAGCCGCTGTTCGCGCTCGCGTCGACTGCCGGCCTGGTATTCGGCGCGCGGCTGCTCGACCGCGTCGGCAAAGGCGTGCGTGGAGCGCCTCGCGACGCGTTGATTGCCGACCTGACGCATCCCTCGCTGCGTGGGGCGGCCTACGGCCTGCGCCAGTCGCTCGACACGATCGGCGCGTTTCTTGGTCCGTTGCTCGCGATGGTCGGGATGGCGCTCAGCGGCGACTTCCGCACCGTGTTCTGGCTGGCGAGCATTCCGGCGGTCGCGTGCGTAGCGCTGCTGGCCGGTTTCGTCGAGGAACCCGCGCGCGCCCCGGGTGCAGGCGCGAAGATGGTGCGCAAAGGTGCGGCGCCCGCGCGCGCCCTGGACGCCGCCGCGCACACGAGCGTCATCGAAGCGGCGGTGCAGCCGGCGGCCGGCCCTACACAGATGCCGCCGCCGCTCGGCGCCGCCTTCACCGCCGTGGTCGCGGTGGCGACGCTATTCACGCTGGCGCGTTTCAGTGAAGCGTTTCTGATCCTGCGCGCCACCAGCCTCGGCGCGAGTGCGGCGATGGCACCGCTGGTAATGATCGCGATGAACCTCGCGTACACCGCAAGCGCCTACCCAGCCGGCCGGCTGTCGGATCGGCGCGGCCGGCACGGATTGCTGGCCGCCGGGGCACTGCTGCTGATCGTCGCCGATCTGGTGCTGGCCGCTGCGGCTTCGCTTGGTACCGCACTGATCGGCGCTGCGATCTGGGGCCTGCACATGGGGCTCACCCAAGGACTGCTCGCGGCTATGGTCGCCGACGCAGCGCCGGCCCAGCGCCGCGGCACCGCGTTCGGCGTGTACTCTGCTGCCACCGGCGTGGCGCTCATAGCCGCAAGCGTCATCGCCGGGACCCTGTGGGAGAACGTCGGGCCGGCGGCGACGTTCTATGCTGGCGCGGCGCTGGCGGGCTTTGCGCTGGTCGGATTCGCGCTGTTGCTCCTGCGAGCGCGCGGCGCGCCGGCTCGGCCACCAGACACAGCGCCGCCCGACGCGAAAAGATGAGAACGTAACGTACCCCGCATCGCTCCACGCTCGGCGTCTCTTGAGTTGATCGTCAATTACGAGCGGCGCGCCGACCGCAGCCGACTTCGCACTCCGCCGGTGTCTGCGCGCGCTCTCTGGAGATCCCGCTACTTTCAACCAGCGGGAAATGCGGCGATGATCTTGCGTGGCCCGCCACCGGCGGCTGCGGAGGTCTTTGCATGAAAGCGTTCCAGGCTCCTGGTTACACGTCGCGCTACGGACACCGCGCGGCCGCAGCGGCGTTGATCGCCGCCGCAATCTTGCTGATGGTGCCGCCCCCCGTTGGCGCGACCTTCCACCTCGCGCACATCAGCCGCGTGATGACCGGCGTGGGCGGAACCACGGACGTCCAGTTCGTCGAGATAGTGATGGATGCGATCGGCCAGCACCTCGTTGCAGGCAGCAAGCTCATCGCGTTCAAGACCGATGGGACCTTCGATCATGTGGTGCTGAGCGTGCCGAGCAATTCGATCGCCAGCGGCTCCGGCCGGCCCTGGATAATGGCCAGCGCCGCGTTCGCCGCAGAGGCCGGCATCACGCCCGACTTCGTTTTCGATTCGACCGGAGTCAACGGGCTCATCCCCGAGGACGGCATGGTGTGCTGGGGCAAGCCCGGCGACCAGACCAACCCGAACAGCGCCGGCATGATCGACTGCGTCTCCTACGGGAACTTCACCGGCCCTCCCAACGTCCACACCAGCGCGCCCAGCACTCTCACGCCGTTCGGACGCGGGCTGGTGCGGATCTCGAGTACCGCCAGCAGCGCCGAAGACTTCGTCTGCGAAGACCCGGCGGTGCCACGCAACAACGCGCAGGCGGCGGGCCAGATCGACGCGACCGCGCCGTGCACCGGATGTGGCAACGGTGTCGTCGACTCTCCCGAGACTTGCGACGACGGCGACACCGCCTTTCTCCCGGGGGACTTCTGCTCCGCCGACTGCGCGGTGTTCTCATGCGGCGTCCCCACCAAGATCGACGCCGCGGAACCCAGGACGAGCGACGCTCTGTTCGTTCTCAAGGCGGCGGTACAGGCTTCCAACTGCGACGCGCGCGTGTGCGACGTCAACGACAGCGGTTCGGTGACTGCCTCCGACGCGCTGGTGATCCTCAAGCGCGCTGTCGGTCAGCCGGTTGAGCTCAACTGCCCCGGCTAGACCGCGTCCCATCTGTCAGAGGCCGGCGTCGCGCCGCCGCTCACGCTCGCGCATGGTCGAGGCGCTGCGCCGCCGCTCACGCTCGCGCATCGTCGAGGCGCCGCGCCGTTGCTCACTCTCGCGCATCGTCGAGGCGCCGCGCCGCCGACGCCGCGAGCAACCACAGCGCCGCCCAGTAGGTCACGATGATCGCGATGCGCGCGCCGGCGATCGGCGCGTGGAACCGATCCAGCGCGATCAAGGTATCACTGAAACCGAACACGGCGGCGCCGCCGAGAGCCAGCCACTGGCGCGGCGTCGGATCGCCGCCGGTGCCGAGACCGGCCGCAGCTCTCCAGATCATCACACCGATCACCGCCATGTAGATGGTGACCGGCACTCGCATCGACGCGAGCCCGGGCTCGATGAGAAGGTACACGGCCGCAAGGTATGCGAAGACCGGGACCAGGCGCGCGATCGCGACACTCCGGCATTTCGCCAGCAGCGCGGCGGTGAAGGCCAGATGGCCTAGCGCGAACACAGCCATGCCGGCAAGAAAGAAGCCGGCGCGAAACTCGAGCAGAAAGTCAGCCACCATACACAGCGCGATGCCGGCGAAGAGATCGCGGCGGTAGCGACCATCGCGCTCCCCGGTTGGCGCCGACGCCGCCAGCCACGCCAGCAATGCCAGGTGGGGCCAGGGCTTGCACGCAAGGCGAAGCGCGAACGAATCGACCAGCAGGCCGACGATGAACAATGGACACGCCACCGCGGCGATGGTCGCGAGCAGCGGCAACCAAGCGCCGAACACGACGAACAGACCCCGCACCGGCGCTCGAGGCGTCGTTCGTGCCGCTACCTGCGTCGTCGCTGAAGCCGATGGTCCACTCTCTGCCGAACCTCGGCTCGATGTCGGCTCCGCCTTCATCGCCGCAAACCTAACCGGCCGCCGGCCTTCGCGCCAACCAGCCTGAACTCATCGCAGCGCACGCGCCGCAATGCATGAAAGCCGCGCCGGCACCGAGGATGCGACCCCTCGACCGTGCCTATGGCCGCATCTGGTGACCGGACTTGCACCGGTAAGCGGCGCAGTCGCGAAGCTCCCCCCTGATGCCCCAGCGGCAGTGCTTGCGCGGGTAACCGCGGCATCGCATAGTTCCGGTCACCAATCGCGATGACGCGCGGAGGCTCCTCCCAGCGTCGCGCACGGACGCCCGGCGAAACGGAGTAGCACGCCGGGGATGTTTCCCTCGTCGACCGTCGTCGTACTCCGTCTCCTCTCTCGGCTCGCGGAGTATCGACGACGCGGTCAAGCCGTTCGGCGAAAGGAGATCCGACATGCATGATTCCACAGTGTGCAAACAGCGTGGGGCGCTGAGCTTCGGCATCGGCGTGCTGGCGTGCGTACTGCTCTTGTCAGGAGTGACGGTCGCGCAGGCAGCGGTCACCTCTGACGCGAAATGCCAGGCGCTGAAGAACAAGGAGGCGGGGGGCTACGGCTTCTGTCTTGCGAAGGCGCAGATGAAGCTGGTGATGACGGCCGGCACGTGCTCGATAACGACAGCAACGACCTGCTATCGGGACACCGATTGCCCGGTCTCGGAGACCTGCGACAAGGACGTCACCAAGCACGACGAATCGGTCGTCAAGTGCGACTCCAAGTTCTCCACCGGTTGGAATAAGTGGGAGACGATCGCCCAGGGTAACTGCCCGACGACGGCCGATGAAGGTAGTGTGCGGACGACCGTGGCGGATTTCGGGGCCTGTCTGGCGAGCGGTCTCGACGGCGCGGCCGGCACCTGCGATGTGGGCACGCTGCAGACGAACCTGGATACCTGCGACACGAGCCTGACCGGTTGCACGAGCGACCTCGCGACCTGCACCGCGGGAACCGCGACGACTGCCGACGTGCTCGGCGGCAAGACGTTCTCGAGCAGCGCCGGGGTCGGCCTGACCGGCACGATGCCGAACCGCGGCAGCATGTCGTTCACACCCGGTCTGGCGGTGCAGACGATCCCAACTGGCTACTACGACGGCACGGGCCAGGTGCAGCCTTGCCAGCAGATGGACGCGATCCTCGCCGAATCGGGGCTGGCCAACCGCGTATGCCTGCCGCAGGGGCTCGGGAGCGACTGCAGCGAGGTCGACGTCACCGCCGTGTCGAGGGACAGCTTCCGCGTCGCACTGGGCGACCTCGACGCCGACGGGGACCTCGACGCGGTCTTCGCGAACTACGAAGCACCCAACCGCGTCTGCCTCAATGACGGCGGCGGCGATTTCTTGTGCAGCAATGTCAGTGCGGATGCGAATAACAGCGGCGATGTCGCACTCGGCGATCTGAACGGCGACGGATACCTCGACGCGGTCTTCGCGAACGATACCTACGGCGCCAACGGCGGACTCAACCGCGCCTGCTTCGGCAACGGGATCGGCGGGTTTTCCGCGTGCAGCAACGTCGCCACCGACACGTACGACAGCTACGGGGTCGAACTGGGCGACCTGAACGGCGACGGCGATCTCGATGCCGTGTTCGCGAATTACGACCAGACGAGCCGTGCCTGCATCGGGGACGGAGCCGGCGCATTTTCGTGCAGCGACGTCGGCAGCGACGTGCTCCGCTTCGCTGATGTCGCGCTGGGGGACATGAACGGCGACGGCAATCTCGATGCCGTGTTCGCGAACGACACCTACGCCGCCAACGGCGGTATCAACCGCGTCTGCTTCGGCAATGGAGCCGGCGGATTCTCCGGGTGCGGCAACGTCGGCACCCACGCCAGATTCAGCCTCACCGTCGCCCTGGGTGACCTGGACCACGACGGCGACCTCGATGTCGTCGTCGCGAACTTCCGCAACGAAGGCAACAGCGTCTGCCTCGGTAACGGCGCCGGCGCTTTTTCTTGTAGCGACATTGCCGCCGAAGCGCGTGACAGCTCTGGGGTCGCGTTGGCGGATACCAACGGCGACGGCGAACTCGATGCCGTTTTCGCGAACTGGGGACAACCTAGTCGCGTCTGTATCGGCGACGGCGCCGGCGGCTTTTCGTGCAGCAACCTCAGCGACGACGCGAATTATTCGAGCGGAGTCGCTCTCGGACACCTCGACTGACGGTCGGACGCCGAAACCCCGCCCCGCCGCCCGGCGCGGGCGGGGTCTCGGCGCACTGCGAACCTCACGAACAGTGACGAGGATGCAACCCCTCGACCGCGCGCATAGCCGCACCCGGCGAACGGGCGCGCACCGGTAGGCGCCGCCGTCGCAAAGCCCCCCTGATGCCCCAGCGGCAGTGCTTGCGCGCGTAGCCGCTGCATCGCATAGTTCCGGTCACCAATCGTGATGACGCACGCGAAGATCCTCATCGCGGCGTCACACACAACGGCCTGGTGATACGGAGTAGCGCGCCAGGGTCATTTCCCTCGTCGACCATAGTCGTCCTCCGTCTCCTCTCTCGGCTCGCGGAGTATCGACGACGCGGTCAAGCCGTTCGGCGAAAGGAGATCCGACATGCATGATTCCACAGTGTGCAAACAGCGTGGGGCGCTGAGCTTCGGCA
>JACRCR010000036.1 GCA_016218925.1 Deltaproteobacteria bacterium
CAGCGAGGACGTTCTCGACGCCGCATCGTTGCTGGCCCGCGAGCGAGCCCGGCTCGCGACGGCACGCTACCAGGCCTACGCACGCCGCGCCGAACTCCAGCAACTCATGGGTCGGCCGCTGGACGACCTTGCGCCTACTCGGCCGGCGCCCGACGTTGCAATGGCCCGGCCGTCGGACGACCTCGCACGAACTCGGCCACCGGACGACAGCGCACAAACTCGATCATTGGACGACCTCGCGCAAACTCGGCCACCGGACGACATCGCGCCTACGCGGCCGGCGCCCGACGTTGCGATGACCCGGCCGTCAGACGACCTCGCGCAAACTCGATCATCGGACGACGTTGCGCCTGCTCGGCCGACGCCCGACGTTGCAATGACCCGGCTGTCAGACGACCTCGCGCAAACTCGGCCACCGGACGACATTGCGCCACTCGCGTCGCCGAGCGAGCCTGTCGCGGCGCAGCCGCCTCCGTCCGACACCGCCGGCTCACTTCCCCAACCTCCCAGGCCGCAAGACGAGAGGCCATCGCGATGAAACGTCTGCTCCCGGTCCTGCTGATCGCCGCCCTCGCCGTCGCGTGGTTGCTGTACCGCCAGCACGACAGCGGCGCCCTCTACTACACCGGCTTCGTCGAAGGCGAAGAAGTAGTGATCCGCAGCGAGGTCGCCGGTCGCGTCGTAGAGGTCGCGTTTCGCGAAGGCGAGCCGGTCGCACCCGGGGCGATGCTGGTGCGCCTGAGCCAGAGCGGCATCGACGCACGCGTCGCCACTGCCAAGCAGAAGATCGAGGTGTTGGAAACGCAGATCCTGCAGGCCGGACACGAAGTGGAAGGACGTGAGGGCACCTGGAACCAGGACCGCAGCGCGCGCCAGGCCGACCTCGCCGCTGCCAAGAGCCAACTCGAGCTTGCCGAGCGCAGTGCGGCGCGCGAAGAGGGGCTCGGTCGAAGCGGCGCCACCACCCACCAGCAACTCGACGACGCGCGCACACGCGCCGATGCCGCGCGCAGCGCCTTCGAACGCGCCACCGCGATGCTCGAACGATCCGACGCCGAAGCCCATCTGGTAGCAGCCGCCAAAGCTCAGCTCGACGTGCTGCGCGGACAAAAAGCGCTGGCCGAGAATCAGCTCGCCGAACTCGAAATCGTGCGCGCCAAGTCCACCATCCACGCCCCGGACGTGGCCACGGTGGTGCAGAGTCAACTTATCTGGCCCGGCGAACTCGCCCAGCCCGGCACCGCGCTGCTCTCGCTGCTCGACCCGCGCGACAAGTACGTGCAGATCTACGTCGGCGTCGCCGACCTCGCGCGCGTCGCCGTCGGCGCGCGTGTGGAAATCGAGCTGGACAGCGCGCCCGGGCGGCGCGTCCCGGGCGAGATCTCGTTCATCGCCGACCACGCCAACTTCACGCCCGAAAAAATCGAGACGCGCAGCGACCGCATCGGCCAGGTCTACCGCGTCAAGGTGCGCATCCTCGAGGACGTCGAGTCGTTCCAGCCCGGCACCGAAGGCAACGTCTACCTGATGGGCGGCGCGGCGACGTCGCCGCGCACGAGCGCCACCGGCGCACCGGAGAAGGCCCCGTGAGATCCGCCGCTACGCGCGACCACGCCGCCGCCACCGCCGCCGCGCCGGAGAAGGCCCCGTGAAATCCGCGGCCACGCGCGACCAGGCCGCCGCCACCGCTGGCGACGCGCACGACCAGGCCGCCGGCGACGCGCGCGACGCCCCGGCCACCCCCGCTCCGCCGGCGCTCTCACTGCGCGGCCTGCGCAAGCGTTTCGGCAACCGCACCGCGCTGGCCGGCATCGACGTGCATGTCACCGGTCCGCAGATGATCGGCGTGATCGGCCCCGACGGCGCCGGCAAGACCACGCTGCTGCGCGCGATCGTCGGGCTGCTCGAAGTCGAAGCCGACGAGGCGCGCGTGCTCGGCTTCGACCTGCGCGGCGACGACGTGCGCGACCTCAAGCGCGCGCTCGGTTACGTTCCACAAAGCTTCAGCCTCCATCACAATCTCACCGTCTCGGAGAACCTCGCCTTCACGGCCAGACTCCACCGTCTCTCCCGCGAAGACGCCGCGGCCCGCTCCGCGCAGCTTCTTGCCCGCACCGGCCTCACGCCGTTCGGCGAGCGGCTGGCGGGAGCGCTGTCGGGAGGCATGAAGCAGAAGCTCGCGATCGCCAACGCGCTGCTGCCCGACCCGGCGCTGCTGGTGCTCGACGAACCCACCGCCGGCGTCGACGTGGTCGCGCGCGCGGAGATCTACGAGATCCTCGACGAGCGGCGCTCCAGCGTGCTGATCGTGGTCTCGACCAGCTATCTGGACGAAGCTGCCGGCTGCGACCGGCTGCTGTACCTGCACTCGGGCCGACTGGTAGCCGACGGGACACCCGCCGAGCTCGAGAAGAAAGCCGACATGGAGCCCTACCGGGCCTGGACCAACGATGGCGACGCCGTGGCGCGGGCCGCGCTGGCGCTGCCCTACGTGCTGCACGCCAGGACCTGCGGCCGTTTCGCGCGCATCGAGGTGATGCGCAGCCGCTCCCCCGGCCCGGCGGTGGTGTGCCGCGATCTGCTGCATCTGGCCGGTGCGACGGTGGCGCTGGCCGAAGCCGCGCCTCCCGATCTCGAGTCAACGTTGCTGGCGCTGTCGCGGCGCTGGGCGACCCGGCCCGAAGCGGCGCAGTAGACGGCGGCGTGACGACCAGGATTGCCGGACAACACCAGGCCAGACTCTACCCATGAGCACCGCAGCGCAGCCATCCGACACCCAGCCGATCATCTCGGCCAGGGGTCTGACCAAGCGCTTCGGTGACTTCACCGCCGTCGACAACGTCGACGTTGAAGTCGCTGGCGGAGCAATCTTCGCCTTCCTCGGCGCCAACGGCTCCGGCAAGACGACCACCATCCGGATGCTGATCGGACTGCTGACGCCGACCCAGGGCAGCATCATCGTCGCCGGAGTCGACGTAATCCAGAATCCGCGCCGCGTGCGCGACGCGATCGGCTACATGGGCCAGCACGTCAGTCTCTACCGCGGCCTGTCGCTGATCGAGAACGTCGAGTTCTACGCCGGGCTGCACGGACTGTCGGCGCACGAAATGAATGAACGTTGGGGCGCGGTGCGCGAACGTTTCGGCCTGCAACAGGCCGAAACCTGGCACAGCGACGACCTTCCGGCCGGTCTGCGCCAGCGTGCGGGTCTGGCGCTGGCCACGCTGCACCGGCCGCGCGTGCTGTTCCTGGACGAACCGACGGCCGGCGTCGACGTCGAGAGCCGCACGCTGTTCTGGGATCTGATCCGCGAACAGAAGCGCGCCGGCGTCACCGTGTTCGTGACCACGCACTTCATGGAAGAAGCCGACTACTGCGACATGGTCTCGTTCATCGACAGCGGCCACCTGGTCGCACACGCCGAGCCCGAAACGCTGCGTGCCCGCTACTCGGACGGCTATGTGGTCGACTGCGCGCTGGCGGCCGGCGAGCGCGCCGGCGCCGCCGCGGCGCTGGCCGCGGCCGGATGGAAGCCCGAGGTGACCGACGCCGGACTGCGCGTGCGCAGCGCGGTTTTCGGTGACGCCGCGCTGGCGCGACTCACAAAGGCGCTCGGTGAAGCCGGGCTCGGTCGCGTGCAGGTGACGCAACCGGCGATGGCCGAGGTCTTTCGTCGCGTCATCCTCGAAGGCACCCCTGCCGCCACGGAGCCACGGCCGTGAATCTGCGACGCCTGCGTACGCTGATCCTGCGCGAGGTGCGCGCCACGCTGCGCGACCGCTTCACGGTCTTCGTGCTGATCGCGGTGCCGCTGGCTGCCCTGCTCGCCTTCGGCTTCGTCGTCTCCACCGAAGTGCACGGCATCGGCCTTGGTGTCTTCGACGGCGCTCAGACTCAGCTCAGCCGCCGCATCGTCGCCGAACTGGGCGCCCAGGATTCGTTCAGGCCTCGCTTCTTCGATCGCCGCGACGAACTGGAGGCGGCGCTGGTGGACGGCCAGCTCGGCCTCGGCGTTGTCGTGCCTGCCGACTTCGAGCGCGCCCTTGGCCGCGCCGAGCGCGGCGACTCCGCGGCGCAGATCCAGGTTCTGTATGACGGTGGCGAAGCCATCCTGGCGGGCAACGCCGAAGGCTACGTGCGCGGCATCGTCGAGTCGGTGCTGGCCGACCGCTCCGCGCAGCGCTCGGGCGGAGCCCGCGTCGCCGAAGTCTCGCTGCAAGCGCTGGCCGCGCGTCGCGGCGGCGCCGACGGCGTGCGCACGCAGACGCGCGTGTTATTCAACCCGACGCTCAACGGCCGGCCCTACATGGTGGCCGGAACCTTCGGTTTCGTGCTGAGCTTCCTGACCACGCTGATCACCGCGGTCTCGATCGTCAACGAACGCCTGGACGGAACCTTCGAACAACTGCAACTGACCCCGGCCACATCGTTCGAGATCCTGCTCGGTAAGGTGTTGCCGCTCGGAGCCGTGTTCTCGCTCGACGTACTGCTGATGATGCTGGCGGCTGGCTGGGTGCTCGGAGCATGGCCGCTCGGCAGCGCTTTCTTGTTCTGGGCGATCTCGTCGTTTTACGTGATCACCTCGCTGGCCCTCGGCCTCATTCTGTCGGCCACCTCGGCCACGCCCGCCGAAGCGGTCCAGAAGACCGTACTGCTGAGCGTGCCGCTGGTGCAGCTGAGCGGGTTCGTCTATCCGCTGCGCAACATGCCGGTGCCGCTCCAATGGGTCGCACACATGATGCCGGCCTCGCACTACATCGAAACCAGCCGCGCCATTTACCTGCGCGGCGAAGGCGTGCGCGAGCTGGCCCCGGAGCTGGCGATCATCGCCGCGTTCGGTATCGCACTGGTGCTGGTGGCCAGGCGAACGCTGGAGAAACGGGCGTGAGCGCGCCGCGCAGAACGTGGCGTGACGGCGCGATCGGCACCTTCGTGTCGAACATGCTGGCGGTGGCCTTCAAGGAAACCGCGCTGATGCGCCGCGACAAGGTCTTGCTCGGCGCGATCGTGGCCCAGCCCATCATGATGCTGTTCCTGTTCGGCGTCGTGCTGTCGAACCGGCCGGCCAACATCCCGTGGGGCGTCATCGATCGCAGCCACAGCGCGGTGTCGCGCCGCCTGATCGCCGAGATCCAGACCAGCGGCTACTTCCTGCCGGTCGCTTCGGTGACCAGCTACCAGGCGGCGCGCCAAGGTCTCCACGACGGCACGCTGCTGGCCGTGGTGGTGATCCCGCAGGACTTCCACCGCGAAGCGATCTCGGGCCAGCCCGACATTCAACTGCTGCTGGACGGAACCGATCCGCTGAGCGCAGCCAGGATCGGCGCCTACATCCGCGCCATCGCCGCCCGGCTCGACGTCCACCGCGATCCCGACGCGGTCTCGGGCTCACCGGTAGCGCTGCGCTCGCGCTTCTGGTTCAACCCGACGCTCAGCGATCGGCGCTTCCTGCTGGCGAGTCTGGGAGGAATGCTGCTCACCAACGTGTGCCTGTCGGTGTCGTGCCTGGGCCTGGTGCTCGAGCGCGAAGAGGGCACCTACGAGCAGATGCTCTCGCTGCCGACGACGACGGTGGAACTGGTGCTCGGCAAGCTGCTGCCGTCGATAGCGCTGTGCTACCTGGTGCTCAGCTTCGCGATCGTGGGACCCGGTCTGATCTTCGGCGTCTGGCCGGCCGGCGGCCTGGTCGCGCTGGCGATCTTCACGTTCCCGTTCGTGATGGCCACGCTCGGTCTCGGGGTGTTGATCTCGACGCTGGTCAGCACCGTGGCGCAGGCGGTGTTCCTCAGCGTC
>JACRCR010000168.1 GCA_016218925.1 Deltaproteobacteria bacterium
CCGATCCGCATCCACCAGGACCCCGCGCTGTTCCGGGAAGCTGTGAATTACACCGCCGCGGTAACGGGCTTCTCCTCCAGGCTCATTGAAAAGGACTATTTCTGCACCGTGCTCCTCCAGCACCTGGCCGGTGCCGGATGCGAACTCGTTTTCAAGGGCGGCACCTGCCTAGCGAAGGTGCATGCAGGATTCTATCGCCTCAGCGAGGATCTCGACTTCGTCATCCCAACACCGATGGATGCATCGCGCGCCGACAGGAGTCGGCGTGCCGCTGCGGCGAAAGCGGCTGTCCTCGAGATAGACGAACGGGTATCCGGCCTCCGCGTCATCGCCGCACTCACCGGCGCGAACAGTTCCACACAGTACATCGGAGTCGTCGGCTATGCTTCGCTGCTCGGTCGTCAGGAAGACACAATCAAGATCGAAGTGGGCCTTCGAGAGCCCTTGCTGACTCCAACGATTCGCGGCGAGGCGCAGACGCTCTTGCGCAACCCGCTCTCGGGATCGCCGCTGGCGGTGCCCCTGATGATGTCGTGTCTTTCCCGAGAGGAAACCATGGCCGAGAAGCTGCGGGCGGCGCTGTCCCGTCGTGAGGTTGCCATCCGTGACTTCTACGATATCGACTACGCCGTTCGGAACCTGAAGCTGCGACCGCTGGAACCGGAACTGGTCGAGCTCGTCAGACGGAAGATGGCCGTAGCCGGCAACGATCCGGTGGACGTTTCGCCGAACCGGCTCGCCGCACTACGACTTCAGTTCGAATCGCAACTGAAAGCCGTTCTCCGTCCCGGCGACTTCGCCGAGTTTGATCTAGACCGAGCCTTCGCGACCGTGGCCGAGGTAGCGGCGGAGCTCGACAAATCCAGATGACCACCGATTCCTTTAGCACGGACATCAATCGCTGTTGCTCCAAAGCGGCTTTCTAACCTGCGGATTTGCCGAGGTTTCCGTAAAGGACAGAGCGGCCGAATGTCCTTTGTGAACCGGCGATTTGTCCAATAGCCGGCAGCTCATGGCGATCACCGACATCAACAGCGAGGACCGGCTGGTCTAGCAGACCTTCGCCGAGCACCTCGAGAAGGCCCTGGGATGGGAAAACGTCTACGCCCACAACGCGGAGACCTTCGGAGCGCGTGGAACCCTGGGGCGCACGTCGGAGCGCGAAGTGGTGCTGGTGCGCGACCTGCGGGCCGCGCTGGAGCGCCTGAACCCCGACCTTCCGCAATCGGCGCGCGAGCAGGCCATCGAGAAGATCACCCGCATCGACTTCGCCAGATCACTGACCCAGCACAACCGTGAGTTCTACGGCTTCATTCGCGGCGGCGTGCCGGTGGAATGGCGGGACGCGAGCGGTGAGACCCGGCACGCGCACGTGCAGGTCATCGACTTCCGCGACGCTACCCGCAATCGCTTCCTGGCGGTGCGCGAGCTCGAGGTGCAGGGCGTGCGTGTGCCGCACTACAACCGGCGCGCCGACCTGGTGTGCTTCGTGAACGGGCTACCGCTGGTTTTCATCGAATTGAAGGCAGCGTACCGGTACTCACGAGCAGGAGATCATCGCGGACTATAACCGCGACAAAGACCGCGCAACCGTTGAAGCTACCTTCGCGCAGCTCGTCGCACTGGCAGCCAGCCTCGACGCCGAGCAGACGCGAGCGGCGAAAGAAGGCCTCACGGACAACGAGCTGGCGCTGTTCGACTTACTGTTCAAAGACGACATCAGCAAGGCGGATCGCGAGCGCCTGAAGCAGGCGAGCAAGCAGTCGCTCGCATCGCTGAGGGAGTTGCTCGATCCCATACGGGACTGGACGCAGAAGGCGGCGACGCAGGCCGAAATCCAGGTGTTCATCTTGAACACCTTGTATGAGGCTCTTCCACGGCCCCCGTTCACCGACGCGGAAACCGACGAAGTCGCCGCGCGTGTGTACGATTTCGTGTGGCAGCGCAGCGCAGCCGGCGGTGACCTTCTGGCTGCGCAGGATGCGTGCGGGGACGAGCGCGAGCCGCGGGTACGACCGAAAACCTGACGCGATTCTCGTACCTCTGCGCTAGCGTTCGCCCCGCCCAAGAAACCGCAGCGCCATCGCCGCGTGCAACTCGCTGCCTTTCGGCAGCATCGACTCGTCGAGCTTCATCAGGTCCGAGTGCAACGGCCCGCCGCCGCTGGTGCGTACGCCCAGGAACGCGATCGCGCCGGGAACGGCCTCGACCATGTACGAGAAGTCCTCGGCGCCCATCATAGGGCTAGGCATCCGCACCACGCGCAGGCCGACCGCCTCGGCACTGGCGGCGACGAACTCGGTGGCGTCGTCGTGATTGACCGTCGGCGGGTACAGATCGTAGATGTTCACGTCTACTTCGAGGCCGCGTGACGCGGCCACCCCGGTTGCAACGCGCCGCAGCCGTTGGTGCGCCAGCGCCCGTCCCTTGCGACTCAAAGCACGGATAGTACCGTAGCACTCTGCGGCCGGCGGCACGATGTTCATTCCGGTGCCGGCGCTCACCTGCGTGACGCTCAGCACGATGCGATCGTCGGGGTCGGTCTCGCGCGCAGCGGCGTGCGACAGGCCGTCGATGAAAGGCCCGATCGCGGGAATCGGGTCGCGGGTCAGGTGCGGCATCGAGGCGTGACCGCCGGCGCCACGGAAGACCACGCCGAAAGTGTCGGCCGAAGCCATTATCGTGCCACTGCGCAGCAGCAGCGTGCCGACCGGACTGCTCGAGTCGACGTGCAGCGCGAAGACTCCGTCGACGCCGGCCAGAGCCCCTTCCTCGATCATCACGCGCGCACCACCGTAGCCTTCCTCGCCGGGCTGGAACAGCAGGCGCGCGGTGCCGGCGAAACTGGAGCGATGGCGCACCAGCACCTCGGCGGCGCCGAGCAACATCGCGGTGTGGGCGTCGTGGCCGCACGCGTGCATCGAGCCGGAGGTCTTGGACGCGAACGGCAGATCGCTGTGCTCGGTAAGCGGCAACGCGTCCATGTCGGCGCGCAGCGCGACGCAGCGAGCCGGGCCATCGCTGCGGGCGGTGCCGTGGATGTTGGCGACCACCGAGCTGAGTCCGGTTCCTTCACGAATCTCATCGACGCCGATGCGGGTGAGTTCTTCGAGAACCAGCACCTGGGTACGCGGAAGCGTCAATCCCAGCTCGGGGTACTCGTGCATGCGGCGGCGATTGGCGACGATGCGATCGGCCAGCTCGGCGGCATCGCCGCCGAGCTGCGCCACGACCGCGGCTTCGCTTGAAGAAGTGCTCATCAGAATGCCTTCACGACGACTGGCGCTTGGCCAGAACTTTCTCGATTACGCTGCGATAGAGCGCGCGTTCCTGCGCCCCGGGCATCTGAAAGCCGCCGTCGAGCACGACGCACGGCACCGAGTGAATGCCGAGCGCCACCGCTTCGTTGTGGTCCGCGATCACTTCCTGCGCGAGCGCGGGATCGATCATGTCGCGAGCGAAGATCTCGAGGTCGAGCCCGCACTGGCGCGCCACCGCGGCGATGGTCTCGGAACTCGTTACGTTGCGGTTCTCGGCGAAGTACGCGTGCATCAGCGCGGTGTGATAGCGCGAGAACGCGCCCTGGCGGGCGGCCGCCTTCACCGCCACCGCCGGAGGCACCGAGTGCGAGGGAGGGTCTTCGTCGGTGGCCCACACGCGAAACTCGCCGGCGTCGGCCGCGCCCGCCGGCCGCAGCCACGACTCGGTGTAGCGGCGGAACTTCTCCAGCGGTTTGGGTTCGGGATAGGGACGCAGCAGGAAACTCTTCCAACGCACTTCGAGAACGTCACCGACTTCCTGCTGGACTCGTTCGAGGCACACGGCCACGTTGTAACACCAGGGTCAAAGAACGTCGGACCAGACGGTGAACACTACAGGAGCGTTTTTCGACATGGCAGGCACTGTGTCACCGCGGCGCGAGCGTGGCAACGGCGCACGTGTGGCGACGACGCACGCGCGGTATCAGTCGGCCTCCTCGCCGGCCTTCTCGCCGGTCTTCTCGCCGGCCTTCTCGCCGACCTCGGCGCCGAAATCCGAGGGCAGCCCGTCGATGCTGCGCGCGTTGTTGGTGCGCCGGTAGCGGTCCAGCCCGGCGTCGCCCTTGGCGCGCGCCCAAACCAGCAGGTTCTCGCGCTGACCGAGCAGTTGCATGCGCGGAACGGCCTCTCCACACGAGGTCTGCACCCGGTCGATGTCGGCGACGATGATCTGGCGCGCGCCGTCCAGCGACGGAAAACGCGGCGCCAGCTCCTGATACTGCGGCGACCCTGCCAGCAACGTTTGCCCGCGTCCGTAGAGCCGCAGGATGCTGGGGCCGCCCTCGAAAGCGCAGAACATGAACGTGATGCGGCCGTTCTCGCGCAGATGTGCCGAGGTCTCGTTGCCGCTGCCGGTAAGATCCAGATAGGCCACGCGCGTCGGGGTCAGCACGCGGAAAGAGTCCAACCCTTTGGGCGAAAGATTGATGTGGCCGTCGCCGCCAAGCGGCGCGGTGGCGACGAAGAACATCGCCTGGGCTTCGATGAAAGCCTGAATGTCGGCGGGAATCGACTCGTAGACCTTGGCCATCGGCAATCTCCTGCTTTGTACTGGCGAGCGCGAGGCCGCTTCAGCCGATCCTGTCCATGTCTTCCTCGAGAGTCTCGCGAATTGCGCGGACCGTCGCGCGGCGTACCAGTTGCTTGGTGTAACTGTAGCCCGGATCGCGCAGCGCGCCGAGTTCGGCCGCGCGGGCCTTGGCGGTGTCGAGGACCTGCGCGGCCGGCACGACTTCGTCGAGATAGCCGACCTGCGCCGCTTCGCGCGGCGAGTAGATGCGCGCGTGCGCGGTGGCCTCCAGCAGGCGATGAGTCGCGATGCGCGCGCGGGCCAGTTCCATCGCAAAGATCGGCAGCGCGATGCCGATCGCGACTTCGTTGAGGCCAACCTTCACGTCGAGGTCCGGGCCCACTCGCCAATCGCAGCTCGTCAGTACTACCGCGCCCGCCGCCAGTGCGTGACCGGTGCACGCCACGACGATCGGACGCGGGAACTCGTACAGGCGCAGGCAGAGGTGCGCACCGGCCTCGACCAGCACACGGCACTCGCGCGGGCTGGCGGTCATCACCTTCAGGTCGAAACCCGCACAAAAGCGCCCTTCCCTGCCCGCCAGCACCACGGCCCGCGCCTCGGCCTGGGCTCGCTCGAGCGCGCGCGACAGGCCTTCGATCACGGCGTGCGACAGCGCGTTGGCGCGCCCGTCGTCGATCGTGACGACGGCGGTTTCATCCTCGAGGCGGTAACGGACGACTTCGCTGGACATCGAGAACCTCTCCGGGTGCGGGAACCAGGTGGCGCCGGTTCCTCGAATTGCGCGCGACGCTAACCGGAGAAGAAGGGCGAAGCAACGAACGGCTACGCTCAGTCCTCGATCTCTACCCAGCGCTGACCGGCGGGCAACTGCGCGAAGAACAAGCCGAGGCGAACGCGCCGCGCGGCCTTCGCCAGCGGCAGGCGCGCGGTGGCGTGCTGGAGCAGTTCGCGGTAGCGCCCGAGCTGGCTCGCGTAGGCTTCGCGACGCGAGACAACGTAGGCACTGGCGGCCTGGCTGGCGCTCAGCCCGCGATAGGCTCCCGAGTCGAGGTCGGGACGTCCGGTCTTGAAGTCGACGATCCAGCGATCGTCACCGTCGACGAAAGTTCGATCGATCACTGCCGGTGTCAGCGTGTCTCCCTCGAGCGCGAGCAGCGCCCACTCCGAATGTGCGTCGTCGTGCGCGGCCACGGTCCAGCGTCCTGTCTCATCTGTCAACAGCACCTGCGTAGCTTCGACGACTTCGGCGATGCTCGCCTCCATCTCGTCGGCCACCACTCCCTGGCTGCGAAGACGGTGGGCGATCCAGTCTCGCTCCTGCTGCGCGCGCTCCCTCG
This sequence comes from Deltaproteobacteria bacterium, assembly GCA_016218925.1. GTDB lineage: Bacteria > Desulfobacterota > Binatia > UBA1149 > CAITLU01 > CAITLU01. Next base: position 5,910 of record JACRCR010000168.1, read on the forward strand.
GCCACGCGTCGAGTCCGTCGTCTGCGATCCGCTGCGCCAACGCGTGAAACACCGTCCCGACGTGCGCGGCGCGCTTGGTGGTCGCCATCATGACCGGTGCGAAGTCGCTCGGCTCCGACGGCGCACGCGAAACTACCGGGCGCACCGCCAGAGGCGTGGGAACGCCCGGCAGCGTGAACTCGCGGGTCACGCGCGACGGTGGTGCCGCCGCTTGGACCGCGACAACCGGCGCCGCCGTCCACTGCGCGTCGGCCGGCGCCAACGCCGCGCTCAGAGCCCCGAACAAGCTCGTCGCGGGCGCCTCCATGTTCTTGCCGAGCCGGCCACCGGCCGCCGACAACACCAGGCAGTGCCTGGCGCGCGTGGTCGCGACATAGAGCAGGCGAAGATCCTCTTCCTTGCTGCGCCGCTTTTCGCGATAGGCGAGGAACACGTGCTTGTCCTCATCCTCGTCGCGGCGCCCGCGTGCCGCTCGCGGCGCGACCATCCGCAGCTCTCCGGTACGCGGCTGGGTCTCCATCTCCATCGGCAAGTCCGACCCGCCGCGCGGCTTGCGCGTCAGCGCCGGCAACACCACCGTATCGAACTCGAGACCCTTGGCCTTGTGCATGGTCATGATCTCGACGTCGATGCTCGGATCCGGATCGACGTTGGCTTCCTGCTCGCTCAGGCGCTGCGAAAGGACGTCGAGGTCCACGTGTCCGTGGCGCGCCACGCCGGCGAGCAGATCGAAGAACGCTTCGGCATCGAGCGCTCCGGCAGCGTCGGTCAGCAGCGGACCGCCCAGTTGCAGCCATGCCGTGCGTACCACCAGATCCAGCGAGCAAGAACCGAGGCTGCGGCGCGCCCGCTGCTGCACGTCGCGCCAGCGTAGCACCCGCGCGCGGCCGCCGGCGCTGAGCGCGGCCAGCGCGGCGTCGTCACGCAGCAACGCGGCGATGCACGGCGGAGCAGAGCGTCGTGGTGTCGCCACGATGCTCGGTTCGATCAGAGCACCGAGATCGTCGAGGCCGAGCCCCACCCACGGACCGCGCAGCAGCGCCAACTGCGCTACGCGATCGGCCGGGTGCAGGACTGCACGCGCCAGCGATTCGAGGTCGCGCACCAGCGGCCGGTCGCGGAGCTTGTCGAGCCCGGGGGCTTTCACGCGCACGCGGGCCTGCGCCAGCGCCGCCAGCAACATGGTCGCGTGCGAGCGGGCACGCACCAGCACCGCCACGCGGCCGCGACGACCGCGCGCGGCGGGCAGCAGTTCGTCGGCGATCAGCGCAGCCAGACCGCGCGCTTCGATCGCGTCGCACTCGGCGGTGTCGAGGTTCGCGCCGCTATCCGCGGGTGGATCTCCCCACATCAGCACCCGAACCGGCTCACCCACTCCGGCGCCGGGCGACGGCTCGGCCGGCGCGTACGCGACCACCCCGAGGTCGGCATCGTCACGATCGCCGAACAGCGTGGCGAAGACCAGGTTAACCCAGTCGATCACCGCGCGATCGGAACGGAAGTTGACCGAGAGGGTGAGCGGCTCGACGTCAACCCGGCCGAACATTCCGCCCGGCTCGCGTGCGGCCAGGAAGAGGCCAACCTCGGCTTTGCGAAAGCGATAGATCGACTGCATCGGGTCGCCGACCAGGAACAAGGTGCGACCGTCGCCAGGCTCCCAGCCGCTGGTCAGCCCCTCGAGCAATGCACACTGGAGCACACTGGTGTCCTGGAATTCGTCGACGAGAAGATGCTCGACGCGCGCATCGAGCTTCTCCATCGTCTCGCCGGATTCGAGCGCGGCGGCGGCACGCATCGCGATCTCGGCGTAGTCGACTTCGCGCGTCTCGCGAAAGACGATCCACAACTCCGCGTACGTGTGCAGCAGGACCCGCACGAACGCCGCCAGCGCCGCCCGCCCTTGCGGCGAGAACTCGCCGCTGCGCGGCAGCTTGCGGACCCGTCGCAACGCTTCCAGCAAGGCTTCGCGCCCCGGCGAAGGCAGAGAGGCGAGCTCATCGAGAAGGTCGCCGAAGTCGGCGCGCAGTTCCTTGTCGCTGGCGCCGATCGTCTTGTTGAGGCCGCCGCGGCTTCGATACTGGCCTTCCTTGGTCAGCAGCATGTCGACCGCCTGGCGCCACGCTTCGGCATCGGCGGGCCGCGTCGCCAGCAGGTTGGTCGCTCCGAGACCGGGCCAGAGGCAGGCATCCGCCGCCAGGTTGGCGCGGGTTCGCGCGGCGATGCTGTGGATGGACCCGATCGAGCGCGCCGGCAGCGTTGCGGCGACTCCGGCCAGCTCGGCCCCGATCGCGTCCGCGAAAGCCTGCTCGACGTCGGCCACCCACAGCGCGGAATCGCGCCGTGCGCGCAGCGCGTGTTCGGCCCACTGATCGCGACGCTCTAACATCGCGATCAACTGGGACTCGAGCCGATCCACTCCCATCTCGTAGCGCTCGAGCAGAACCGCCAGATCCCGGCTCAACCCTTCGTCGGTCGCGCTGCGTAGCGTTCGGCGCACTGCCTCGCGCATCATCGGCGTCGCGTCTTCGACCACGCGCGCGGCGCCGCCGAGACCCGAGAGCAACGGCATGCCGCCGACGACGCGCGAGCACAGTCCATCGATGGTGAACACCTGCAGGCGCGAGGGACTGCCCAGCAGGTGCCAGCCCTTCTCGTCGCTGCGCCCGAGCACCGCGCGGGCCAACTCGTATCGCTCACGCTCGTAGGCGTCATCGGGAGCCGCGGCGCCGGCGGCGTCGCGCAATGCCTTCAGAATGCGCTCGCGCATCTCTCCGGCGGCCTTTCTGGTGAACGTGATCGCGAGCACCGACTCGGGGCGCTCGGCCACCGCCGCCAGCGCCAGGAAGCGCCGCACCAGCAACTCGGTCTTGCCCGAGCCGGCGGGCGCCTGCACGACGAAGCTGCCGTCGATTTCCAGCGCGCGACGTCGCTGAGCCGCGTCGGCCGTCGCCGCGGCACTGGTTGCGCGGTCGCTCACGACTCGCCCGGCTCCTCTTGCTCGTCCTGCTCGGCGTCGGCCGCCCGGCTCTCGAACACACGGCACAGCGACTCCATCCCGCAGCTCGCGCACAGCGTGCGACTTTTCGGGTCGACCCGGCTCTCGCCGCGCAGGTACTCGCGTGCCAGATCATCGACACGCTGCTGCATCGCAACGAGATCGGCGGCAAAGTCGCCGCTGAACGACGGCGCCGCCGCCGACTTCCTCACCTTGGCCGGGCCGAGCTTGCTGCCGAGTGCCGTCGAGGCCAGCCCCACCAGCGAACACGCATCGCGAGCCGCCAGGTTGGCGAACGCCAGACCGCCCACGCGGTTGCCGTCGGCAGCCAGCAACGTCGCGTACAGCGGGAGCTGGGGCTCGTCGGGGCGCTCGCCTGCCCAGCGCGTCGCGCTCTTGGCGGTGAACGAGGTCTTGAAATCGATCAGCAGCAAGGCGCCGTCCTCGAGTCGGTCGATGCGATCGAGCCGCACGTGAAACTCGATCCCTTCGGCGTCGCCGCGCGGCAGCCGCGCCTCGCGCGGCTTCTCGATGTCCTGGATCGCCCAGTCGTCGCGCCGTTCCTGTCGCTCGAACACGAGCCAGGCCGATAGCAGCTCGATCAGCCAGTCGCGCGCGAACCCGCGAACGTCGAGTTCCAGATCGCCACCTTTGCTGGCGAGCGCTACGTCGACTGCGCGCTCGACCAGCGCCTGCTGGTTGTTCGAACTCAAACGCTCCAGGCCCCGGCGGTCACGAACGTGCCGGTAAACCTCTTCGAGCGCCGCGTGGACGAGATTGCCGCGCAGCAACGCGCCAGGCTGCACCTCGACGCTGCGAAGCGGAGCGGCGCCGAGACGGTGAGTCGCGAACGCGCGAAACGGGCAGCCCGACTGGTTGCCGATCAGCGCCGCGTTACCGACGCGCACCAGCGCTGCCGAGGCCGGCGCGGGCGAGTACGGCTCGCGATGAGCGGCAGCACCGGACGGCTGGGCCCACCAAGCCGCGGACGCCGGCGGCGCGCTGTCGGTGCGCGTGGCGGTCGCTGCCGGCAGCAGCGCGCTGGCGCTTTTCTGCTCGCCGCTCTCGTCGCACAGCGCGTAACTGGCGATCACCTCGGGCGCCGAGGCTCGCACGCGCCGCCACACCAGCTCGGCAAACTCGCGCTCGCCTTCGGCGCTGGCGCGAGGCTGCTTGGCCAGACGCTGCCACACCACTGGAAGCAGCGGATCGGGACGCGCGGCGGCCGGGAACGCGGTCGAGGTCATGCCGATCGCATAGACGACGTCGAACTCGAGCCCCGCCGCATCCAGCAACCCCATCGCCTGCACCGGCGGCCCCTCCGACGAAGCCTGCACCGTGGTCGCCGCGCAGATCGAACGCAGGTGCGCGAGCGCCTGGCTGGCCGTCATCGACGGCGCGACGAGTTCCAGTGTGGCAAGTTCGGCCAGCACGTCCTGCCAGCGCCGGAACACGATGCCTTCGACTTCGCTCGCCAACGCGCCCGGCCACTTCATCGCGTCCAGGCGATGGATGAAGCGCACCCGCCAGCGCCCGGGCAGGTCCACATCCGGCTCCTTGCGCAGCAATGCGGCCAGGCCTTCCAGGCGCCCGGCGAACGCGGTGGCGCCCGCCTCGCGCGCAACACCGGCAAGACTGTGCGAAGCGGAACCCGAACGCAGCGGCAAGTGCGCCAGACTGCGATGGCGCAACTCGGCTTCGGCCTGCGCGCGGCCTTCGAACTCCGCTTCGTCGCCGGCCTCCGGCCGCGCGCCATTGGACGCCGGCTCCGCGCCATTGACCGCCGGCTGCGCGGCTTGCGCACCGGCGAGTCGCGGGTACGGCGCCAGTAGCACGCGCGAGGCGAGTTCGAACGGAACCGCATCGAGTTGCAGCGACAGCAGATCCAGAGCGTGAGCGATCAGCGGGTAGTCGGTCATCGGTGGAGCCGCCGAGATCTCGAAGCAGCGCGCGCGCTGTGGTTGCAGGTCGAACAGACCCGCGGTCTCGAGTTCTTCCTCGAACACCCTCTCGAGCAAACACCTGACTGCCCCGACGTCGGGCGCGAGCACGCCGATGCGAAGGCGCGGGTCGGCCAGCAGTCGC
>JACRCR010000163.1 GCA_016218925.1 Deltaproteobacteria bacterium
AACAGCGCGGGCTACGACTTCGATGCGATCCGCGCGCGCGTCGAGCACGTCGCGCTCGCGAGTGATCCGGAATTCGAAGACGTCTATATCGAAGAAATGCCGTTTCCCGATCCTCGGAGGCGATAGATGCGCACGACGCTGCAACTGAAGACGCTGGTCGCCGGCGGCCCGGTGCTGACCGACGGTGCCTGGGGAACCGAGTTTCAGCGCCTGGGACTGCCGGTGGGGCACGCGGCCGACGGGTGGAATCTGTCGCGCCCCGAGTTGGTCGAGCAGGTCGCGCGCACCTACGTCGAGGCCGGCAGCAGCGTCATTCTCACCAACACCTTTCGCGCCAACCGGATCGCGATGGCGAAGGATCCGGACCGCGACCGCGTGGTGGCGATCAACCGCGCGGCGGTCGAGATCTCGCGTCGCGCAGCCGGCGACCGCGCGCTGGTGTTCGCGTCGATCGGACCCAGCGGCAAGCTGCTGATGAGCGGCGACGTCGACGAGAGAGATCTGCGCACCGCCTTCGGCGAGCAGGCGGCCGCACTGGCCGAGGCAGGCGCTGACGCTATTGTCATCGAGACGATGAGCGATCTTGCCGAGGCTCGAGTCGCACTGGAGGCGGCGCTGGATACCGGGCTGGCTGTAGTGGTCAGTATGGTGTTCGACTCCGGAAAGAACCGCGACCGCACCATGATGGGCACCACGCCGCAGCAGGCAGCGGCGGAGCTGACCCGCCTGGGCGCACACGCGGTCGGCGCCAACTGCGGGATCGGCGTCGAGGGCGCCGCCGCAATCTGCGCGGCCTGCGCGGCGGCGACGACGCTGCCGATCTGGATCAAGCCCAATGCGGGCCTGCCGCGGATGCACGGCCGCGACGCCGTCTATTCCACCAGTGCCGATGCGTTCGCGGCCTGGCTCCCCGCGATGGTCGACGCCGGTGCCGGCTTCGTCGGCGGTTGCTGCGGAACCACGCCGGAGTTCATCGCAGCGCTACGGCGGCGCATTCCGCAGCATACGGCGACTCGGCGCCGCTGATTCGAGACGCGCGAGCCGCCGGGTGCGCGTCACTTCGTCGCTCGCGTTGGCATCCTGCTCGCCTCCGCCTATAGTCCGCGCGTCTTGCCGCGCGACACCGAGAGATTGCTCTTCGAGCCCAACACCGCCGGACCGGTGTCGGTGTGCCTGGCGTATCCGAACACCTACGAGGTGGCGATGGGCAACCTCGGCTTTCAGGCGGTGTTCCGCCTCCTCTCCACCACTCCCGGCGTCGTCTGTGAGCGTCTCTTCATGCCCGCCAGGGGCGGGCGTTGCCGCAGTCTGGAGAACGGTCGCTCGCCGGCGGACTTCGACGTGCTGGCCTTCTCGCTGTCGTTCGAGAGCGACTACCCCAACATCGTGCGGATGCTCGACGCCGCCGGGATTCCGGCACGCAGCGCAGCGCGGCGCAGCGAGACGAGCGTAAGCGAGCCCGAACGCCGCGGCGACGCCGAGCACGCCAGTGCGGCGGCGCGCGCGACCTCGACGCGCGGCGAGTGGAACTGGCCGCTGCTGATCGCCGGAGGCCCCGCCACGTTTCTCAATCCCGAACCCGTGGCTCCGTTCTTCGATCTGTTCCTGATCGGCGAAGGCGAAGAGATGATCCGCGAGGCTTTCGCCGGGGCCGAGCGCTGGAGCACGATCGGTCGCGAGCGCGTGCTGGAGGAAATGTCCGGTGTGCCGGGCGCCTACCGGCCCGACCTGTACGCGCCGGTGTACTCGCAGGGCGCGAGTCGCGGCGATCTCGTCGAGTTCGTCGCCGCGCCCGGCGCTTCGAGGCAGGTACTGCGCCGTTACCTCGCCGATCTCGATCGCTTTCCGACCTCGACGGCGGTGATCGCACCCGATGCGGTGTTCGGCGAGTACTTCCTGGTCGAGGCCAGCCGCGGCTGCGAGTGGGGCTGTCGGTTTTGCGCAGCCGGTTTCATGTACCGGCCGGTGCGTCACCGGAGCGCCGCGTCGCTCACCGCGCAGGCTCTGCAAGGGTTGCCGTTGTCGTTGGCCGCCACCGTGGGACTGGTCGGTGCCGAGATGGCCAGCCATCCGGGGATCGCCTCGACTTGCGAGAAGATCGCGGCGGCCGGTGGTCGCGCCTCTCCGTCGTCGCTCAAAGCCGATCAGATCAGCCCGCGCCTGGCCGCGGCGGTGGCGCGAGGTGGAACCAGGTCGGTGACCGTGGCGCCCGAGGCCGGCTCCGAGCGCATGCGCCGTGTGATCAACAAGAACCTGTCCGATGCCGAGATCCTGCGCGCCGCCGATCTGATGGTCGGAGACGGTGTGGAGTCGCTCAAACTCTATTTCATGTGCGCGCTGCCAACCGAGACGCGCGCAGATCTCGACGCCATCGCCGATCTTTCGCTCAGGATCCGCGAGGGCATGATGGGGCATGGACGCAAGCGCGGGCGCGTCGGGCGCATCACTGTGTCGCTCAACCCGTTCGTGCCCAAGCCGTGGACGCCCTTCCAATGGGAACCGATGGTCGAAGTCGGCGAGGTGCAGGGCAAGATCGCCTACCTTCGTCGCAAGCTCGGACCCGTCGCCAACGTAGACCTCGACGCGGATTCTCCGCGCGAAGCCTATATGCAGACGCTGCTCAGTCGTGGCGATCGGCGCGTTGCTGCCATGATCGAAGCACTGGCGCGCAGCGACGAAGGTTGGTGGCAGCAACTCTGCGCGATGCGCCGCGGTCGTCACCCCGCGGTTGCGCTCAATCCCGACTCTTTCGTCCATCGCGAGTATCGGCAGGACGACCTGTTTCCGTGGGACTTCATCGACCACCGCATCGACAAGGGATACCTGTGGCTGGAGCGACGTCGCGCGCTGGCCGAGCGCGAGACCGAACCCTGCGACGTCGCCACCTGCCACACCTGCGGAGCATGCTGAACGTGACCCGATCGGCGCAAGCGGCGATGCGACCGCGCGATCGGGCGAGGGGGCTGCGACGATGGCGGTGATCGCGGTTGGCATCGACGCGGTCAGCGTAGAGCGCGTGCGCCGCGCCACCGCCGCCACCCCGCGCGGCGAGCGCTTTCGCGCGCGCGTCTTCACCGCGGCCGAGCGCCGCGTCTGCGACTGTCGCCGCGATCCGGCCGAGAGCTACGCCGCGCGTTTTGCCGCCAAGGAGGCGGTGATGAAAGCGCTCGGCGCCGAAGGCATCTCGTTCGCGTGGCGCGATATCGAGGTGGTGCGAGACGCCTGCGGGGCGCCCTCGATCGCGGTTCACGGACGCGTCGCAATGCGCTGCGACGAGCTCGGTGTGCGCGTGATTCACGTCAGCCTCACCCACGCCGAGCCATTGGCGCTGGCGTCGGTGGTGCTGGAGAGCTAAACGCCCGTTGGCGGCGGCGGCGGCGTGCTGGCGGTGGCGAGGAAAGAGCCGTGACACCCAGGAGTAGCATCGTGAGCCAGTTGCCCCGCGTCTCTTGCGACAGCCTGGTCGCACTCGCGCCCAAGACCAGGGACGGGCGCACGATCTTCGCCAAGAACAGCGACCGTCCGGCCGGCGAGTGCCAGCCGCTGGTGCGGGTGGCGGCCGGCGATCACCGGCCAGGCGAGCGCCTGCGCTGCCAGTACATCGAGATCGATCAGGTCGCTCATACCCATGCCTTGCTCGGTGCGCGGCCGGCGTGGCTGTGGGGACTCGAGCACGGCCTCAACGAAAACGGCGTCGCGATCGGCAACCACACCATCTTCACGCGCGACCCGGTGGCGCAGGTCGGGCTTCTCGGCATGGATCTGGTGAGGCTCGGTCTGGAGCGCAGCGCTACGGCCGCCGAGGCGATCGAGGTGCTGATCGACCTGATCGAGCGCTACGGACAGGGCGGCTCCGGGTACTGCGACACCAACTGGCCCTACCACAACTCTTTTCTGGTCGCGGATCCGAGCGAGGCATTCGTGCTCGAAGCTTCGGCGTCGCACTGGGCTCTCAAGCGCGTGAAGGGCGCCGCCAGCGCGAGCAACCAGACCACGATCGGCACTGACTGGGAGAGCCTCGGTCACGACACCATCGAGCACGCCATCGCCAAGGATTGGTGGCCCGAACCGACAGGAGTGCGTTTCGATTTTGCGGCGGCCTATCGCAGCACAGAAACTGCGCCGCCGGTGATTTCCTCGGGTCGTTACGGCACTACGTGTCGCGCGCTGGCGGGGGGCGCGCTCGACCTTCGCGGCGTGATGCGCGTGATGCGCGACCACTACGACGGCGGCGACGTCTACCGCCCCGGCGCCACGCCCGACGACGAACGCTACTTCAGCGTATGCATGCACGCCGATCCGGTCGGCACCACGACGGCCTCGATGGTCGTCGAACTCGCTGGCGGCGATGCCTCGCAGCGGCGCGCCGGCCACGCGCCGCCGCTGGTCTACTGGGCGGCGCTGACCAATCCGTGCATCGCGCCGTATCTGCCGCTTTTCGTCGAGGCCGAGCTTCCCGGCGAACTCGCCGGTGGCGGCGTCAGTGCCGGCGGCGGCGGCGCGTGGTGGCGTTTCAAGTCTCTGCTCGGCGAAGTGGAGAAGGATTTCACCAAGCGCGGTCCCTACGTGCGCGCGTTCTGGCGCGACTTCGAGGAGCCGTTGCCCGGCGAGACCGCGCGCCTGATCGCGTCGCTCGGCAGCGACTCGAGCCAGCGGGCGCAGCAGCAGAGCGCCTTCGTCGCCGACCTCTGGCAGCGCGCCTCGTCAGCGCTGGCCGCGCTGACGGCGAGAGTCGCGGCGCTTTGAGTGATCGCTGGTAGCGCTGCAGCTACGCCGTACGCACGACCTCAATCCTCGACGTCGACGAAACGAACTCCTCGGCTCAGCGCCGACGGCGCGATGCCGAACATCGCTCGGAACGTGCGACTGAGGTGAGCCGAATCGGAAAACCCGGCGGCGTATGCCGACTCGGTCAGCGTGCTTCTATGCGCGAGGCTGCGCACCGCAGCGTGAAGCCGTAGCCACAGCATCAGGCGCCGGCAGCCGATCCCGGTGTCGCGCGCGAACAGATCGCGGAATCTGCGCGGCGAGAGCCCGACCGTCGCGGCCACCGCGGCTACCGAGGTGAACCGCTGCGGATCTTGTCTGGCGATGGTCAGAGCGAGCGCGACGCGCGGATCGAGACGGCGCTGCTCCAGTGGAGTCAGCGCCAGGCACCGCGAGACCGCGGCGTACAGGTCGGCGTCCTGGCCGTCTTGGGCACCTGCGGCACTTTCGCGCAGCGCTGCCGAGAGCGCCTCGGAGAGCGGAGCGATGCTGGTGCTTTGGGGTGGGACGATGCGGCGCCCGTCGGGAGTTTCCGGATCGAGATAGATGAGCACGTGGCGAGCGGCGCGGCCGTCGAGCTGATGATCCACGTCGGCGCCGATGACAGCGGTACGGCACGGGCGCCACGGCTGCTGCGGACCCGGGCGCAGCAGGAACGGTTCGTCCAGCGCGACGCAGATCTGGATGGCGTGGTGCTGGTGAGGATCGGTATCGCGTGCCGGGCCGACGTAGACCGCTCGGGTGAGCGAGAGAAAGAGCGTACCGGTCCAGTCGGCGCGGCTCGCGCCGTCTTCACTGCCCTGCGTTCGGTTCATGCGCGCGCAGCCAGTATAGACTTCGCGGCGGGGATCTACAGCAGGTTGCGGACCGGCGTTGCGTTGGGCGCGGCCGTTTTGTTCAAGCTGGCGGTCGCGCCGCCATGCTAGGGAAGGTGCCATGAAACCAGTGAGCCCAGGTGCAACTCGAACCTTCCGCACCACTTGCAAGGTCGGCGCATGCGAGCCGTTCTGCGGACTCGAGGTCGACGTCGAGGCCGGCGTGCTCGTTGGTGTGCGCCCCGATCGCGCACATCCGGTCACCAGCGGCTACGCATGCATCAAGGGGATGCAGGTGCCGGCCTATCAGAACGATCCGGACCGGCTGCTGTTTCCCGAGCGCCGCGTGAGGCCGGACTCGGGTGGGGCTGGCACCGGTGACGAATGCACTGGCACCGGCGCGGGCGCGGCCGGCGACGATCCCGCGCGTTGGGAGCGGATAGGTTGGGACCAGGCGGCCGCCGAGATCGGCACCCGGCTACGGGCTATCAGGGCTCGCCACGGCGCGCGCGCGATCGCGACGTATTGGGGGAACGCGGCCGACAGCGTTGCGATAACGCTGGCCAACACGTTCTGTCACTCGCTCGGGTCGCCGAACTCGTTCAACGTGCTGTCGCTCGAATACACAGACCGGGGCGCGGTAGCGCAGCGCATGCTCGGCAACGAGAACCTGATCCTGCAGCCGGACGTCGCGCGCGCCCGCTACGCGTTGCTGATCGGCACCAATCCGCTGGTCACCCAGGGCGTCACGCTGCTGCAACGCCGCCCGCGCATCGCCGCCGATCTGAAGGCGATCCAGCACGCCGGCGGCAAGGTCGTCGTGGTCGATCCGCGCCGCACCGAGACCGCGCGGATTGCCGACCAGCACGTCGCGATCAGGCCCGGCACCGACGTTTTTCTGCTGCTGGCGATGCTACGCCGCATCGTCGAGACGCGTCTCTACGACCGCAGCTTCGTGGAGCGCCGCTGTCGTGGTTTCGACGAACTGGCCGCGGCGCTGCGCGCGTTGACGCCGGAGCGCGCCGCCGAGATAACGACGATCGCCCCGGCGACGATCCAGACCATGGCCGACGAGTTCGCAGGCGCAGGCGCGGCCTTCGCGACCACGCGCGTCGGCGTGCAGACCGGCTGGAATACCACCGTGACCGAGTGGGCCGTGCAGTGCCTCAACGCGATCACCGGCAACGTCGACCGGCCCGGGGGTGTGTACTTCAACCCCGGTGCCATCGACGTTCCGGCTCTGATCGAGAGCTTCACCAAGCGTCGTAACCAGGCGCCCTCGCGAATCGGTGGCTACCCTCAGATCTTCGGCGGTCCCCCGGCTTCGGTGTTCGCCGAAGACGTACTGTCGGACGATCCAGAGCGCATCCGCGCACTGGTGGTGGTGGCCGGCAATCCGGTGCTGACGTTCCCGAACACCGCCAGAGTCGAAGCGGCGCTGCGCCGGCTCGAACTGCTGGTGTGCATCGACATATATCGCTCCGACACCGGCGCGTTCGCGCACTACAACCTGCCGGCCGCGACTGCATACGAGAAGGGCTCGTTCCATTTCCTCACCTCGACCTTCGAGCCTTATCCGTACATGGAGTGGAAGCCCAAGGTAGTCGAGGCGCGCGGACAGGCGCGCAGCGAGTGGAAGATCTTCAAGGATCTGGCGCGCGCCACCGCGGTTCCGTTCCTGAACGATCCGATCGTGGACGCTGTGGTGCGCGTGCTCGGGTGGGCCGGCATCGAGGTGACCGAAGGATTGTTGTTTCGTTACCTGTTACTCGGCAAGGGCGGGCTGGCGCGCCTGCGGCGCAGCCCCGGCGGTGTCAAGACCGGCGAAATCGAGTGGGGCCGGCTGCTCGAGCGTGGACTGAAGACGCACGACGGTCGCATCGCGCTGGCACCGCCGGACTTCATCGCGGCGCTGAGCGAAGTCGTCGCGTCGCCGCCGCTTCCTGACGCCGCGTTTCCGTTGCTGCTGGTTTCGGGCGCTCGTCGCGCCGGCGGCTACAACACCTGGACCCACAACCTGCCCGAGTTGATGAAGATGCTGGACGGCAACTGGGCAACCGTCAACCCGCGCGACGCCGCACGACTCGGGATCGGCGAGGGCGACGCGGCCAGGATCGTAACCGCCAGCGGCGAGATCATCATCGAACTGAGGACCTCAGCGGATGTGCGCGAGGGCGTGGTGGCGGTTCAGCAATTCTGGGGACACCACTACGATAGCAGCACGCGCACGAGCCGCAGCCGGCCGGGCGTCAATGTGAACCTGGTTCACGACGATCGCGGTCTGGACCGCTTCACAGGCATGCCGGTCTTCAACGGCCGTCCGTGCCGGATCGAGCCTATCTGACCGCTCGCGGCGCCGGGTGATCGCGTTCGCCGTCGCCTTCCGCGGCGTCGGCCTCGTTGCCGCTGGCCCGGCGCGGCGTCGGGTCGTATACTGCGCGCCATGCCCGATCCCAAAGCGCCGCGTTCGATCCTCGGGACACTCGGAGAGTTGGCCAAAGCGCTCGGCGAAGAGCGCGTGATCGGCGCGGCCGGACAGATGCTCAAGACGGTGGCCAGGACCAAGGCAACCGTGGATGACAACGTGGCCGCACTGCTTGGACTAGCCAATCTGCCCTCGCGCACAGAAGTCGACCACCTGCGGTGTCAAGTCGAGGTATTGCAGGCAAGCGTTGCCGGCCTCTCGCGCAAGATCAATCGCCTTCTCGAAGAGACCGCAGAGAAGGCCGCGCCGCGATCGCGGCGCGTTGCGCGCACGGCTGCTCACGGCCGCGGTCGGATGCCGTCCACGCACGAAGAAGATCTCGACTGAACAGACGCGAGGTCGCGAGCGGATTCGCGTCGCGGCGCCGAAGGCTATTTGTGGGCCAGCGCCTCTGTCTCCATCGCGCAATCGCGCGTGGGCCGCAGTCCTTTCTCGCGTACTGCGGCAAGCTCGGCCTTGGCCGCCTTCAACTCAGTGCGGAACGCGGCATTTCCGTGCAGCCTGGCGACCGCTCCTGCGCCGATGGTGCGGCCCTGCGTCACGTCGCTTTGCCAGTGCACGTTGCAGACCACGCGGCTCTGCCCGAACGCCTGACCGCGGGCGAGTATTGCGTCGGCTCGGTCTGGGGCGACCTCGGTCAGAATCAGCGCCCACGCCCAACCGATCGCGGAGTGCCCCGAAGGATAGGAGCCGTCCTTGGCCAACTGTGCCTCGTCGCCGGGCGCGCAAGTCGGCTGCCGATGCATGGCGAACGGCCGGATACGAGAGTAGTGCTCCTTGGCCGTGTAAGTGGACAGGCCCGCGTCGGTCATGCTCCGTCGCAGCAGCATGTACAGGTGCGGAGTGTCCTGCTCGCTTATCGGGGCATCGAGCACGCACGAAAAAGTTCCGGCCGCGGCGGGAAAACCCAGCTCGGCGTCGGCCGTGGCGAGCGTCCAGCGCGGTGTATCGCGCAGTCGCGTTGCCTGCTGACGGACGGCTTCGTCGAGGGCCATCGCGGTGGAGCCCGCCGCCGGCGGAGGCGCGAGCAGTGCGAGCGCGTTCGGCAGCTCCTTTCGCTCGAGATAGCCGATCAGTATGCCCGGACGAATCTCCGGCACGACCGCCGAGGGGCTTTGTCCGGCGCGACCAGCGCAACCAACTGCGCCGAGCGCTGCGGCCATCGCGAGCATGGCAAGCATCGTGATCATGGCGGGCCGGATGGTCCGCCGCCCGGTGCTACGCGAACGCTCGATCATGCTCATTTGTATCCTTCGGCTTCCAGGACGTGCACATCACGGACGGCGCCGCGACCCTTCCAGCCATCCCATGAATCGCGTCACTTGTTCACGACCATACACCGGAATGGCCCAGGTGTTCGGCGATCTGCGGTACGACGACCCCGCAGTCAGGCCCGCGTCCGCGAGGAGGCAAAGGAGCCTCGCGACATCCGATTTGGAACGAACGACGAAGCGGACCTCCCAGCCTTTCTTGTAGACGTGATGTCCTTCAGCAGAGCGGCGGTCCTCGTTCGGAGTGCGTATGCAACCGCCCTCGAGAAACGCCTTGACTGCGCGACGGTGCGCGGCGGCAGGGCGTACGGCGTCACTCGCCGGCATCGCTTCTCTTGCCGAGCTCGACCTGTGTGCACGAAGCGACATACTGCGATGGTCGATGACTCGTCGCCACTGAGCGAATAGTGCCGCAGGTGAGAGGATCGGGCAACCCGGAGATTGCCCGCAGGAGCCTCCAAAGGTGACTCTCGAATACGCTCACGCGTTCGGTTCGCGCGACCGCGGCATTTTTCCCGCGCCCCTGTCAGCGCTCGGCGAACAACTCGCCGGCGAGCGTGGCGATGTCATCGAGCGTCGCGACGTCTACGTCCAGCGACGTCACCGCGATCACGACCGGGGCGTTGCGCCCGGTCATCGCGTCGCGGAGGCTGGCCAGGGCCTTGCTCTCGATCTGGCGCAGAGAATCCATCTCGCGCTCCATGACCACTACCGCTCCGCGGGCTTGCGCCGGAGCCTCTACCAGCCTCTCGGCACGCGAGCGCACCCGGTCGAGGCCTGGCGGCGGCGTCAGGCGGTTGACGACGATGGCGTCGATGTGCAGCCCAATGGCCGCCAGCGCCTTCTCGAACGCTATCGCCCGCGCGATGTCGTTGGAGCGTGGGCGCACGACCATCACAAAGGCGGTCTGGCCAGACCGCAGCAGCTCGTTGATGGCGGTGGTGCGGTCTTCGAGACCGGCCAGGATATCGCCGAAAAGGCCGATGAAATCGCCGACGCCCGTCCTCAGTGAATCGCCGGCGACTCGTTCCACGACGGCGATCACGAAGGCGAGCGACGCCCGTGTAAGCGTGCCGGTTGCACGCGCGAGCAGGCGCGCCGGCTCGGCCAGAATCGACAGCGCGCCGGTGTCGAAGAGGCCGGTCAGGCGCGCCGGCGCCCCCAGCAACTCTGAGGCGTTGGCAGCCGGCGGCGTGTCGATCACGAGCAGATCCTGATCGGCGCTTTCGACCAGTTCCGACAGCCTCTGGAAGGCCATGTAGTGCTCGGAGCCGCCGAGCGATCCCGATACTGCCTGGTAGATCGGATGACGAAGAAGCGCGCCGGCGACCTCGCGGCTCGGCGCGTAGCGTTCCACCATGCGGTCGAAGGTGCGCTTGCTGTCCAATCGCATCGCCACCAGCGAGCCTTTCGCGGCAGGCCCGCCGGGCAGCGCGACCGCGCGCGGCGTAGCCTCGATGTCGCGGATGCCGAGCGCGTCGCCCAGGCGAGGTGCCGGGTCGACCGTGAGTACCGCCACGCTGCTCCCGGTGCAGGCGTGTCCGTAGGCCAGCGCCGCGGCGGTCGAGGTCTTGCCGACGCCGCCTTCTCCGACCAGCACGACCAGGCGCTTCCCCTCCAGCACCGGCGCGATCGACGGGCTGGGTTCGCGCTTGCGCCTCATCGCTCCGCTCCGATGACGCTGTCGAGCAGGGCGGTGATCGCGGCGCGCGGGACCTCGTCTTCCTTGAACGTGAACGGAAGCGTCGGGCAGCGGCCGACGCGACGCTCGAGCGTGGCGATCAGTTCGAGCTGTCGCTGGCGGCGTTTGAGGTGTAGCAGCGCATCGCTCGACGCGCGCGAGCCGACCAGCCAGTCGACGTGCTCGGCAGCCAGGTGTCCGGGCCACAGGCCGTTGACGACGACGCGAGGCGCCGCGACGCCGGCGCAGCGCAGGTCTTCGCACAGTGTCAGCGCTTCGTTGATCGCGAGTTCTTCGGGCGTGGTGACGATCAACGGAACAAAGAGCTGGGTGTCGGCGACCAGTTCGCGCGCGGCCCTGGCTTCGCGCGCTACCGGACCCACCGGCGCGATTTCTAGCACCTGCGCTGGTGCCGTCAGCAGCGGGACGCTGTGACCGCTGGCGGGCGCGTCGACGACGATCAGTTCGAAGCTGCGCCGGCGCCGGGGCGAAGCCAGTGCGGTGATGGCGGTCAGCGTCACCAGGTCGCGAAGGCCCGGTGCCGCCGCCGCTACCGCGGAGAAGGTGCGGCTGTCGAGCAAGCGCCGGGCAACGAAGTTCAGCCGCAGAACGCGAGTCAGGAATTTCTCGAGCGTCGCTCTCTCGTCGAGCGTTGTCGTGTGGAACGTTGCCGGCTGCGCCGTGACGCCGTCGCTGGCGTGCGCGGTTGCGGGCCGCGCGGCTTCGGTCCTGTGCTCGCTGCCGCCGCTGTCCGGGTCAGCCGAACCGGCCGCGGCGCGTACTCGCACCAGTGCGACCTCGAGTCCTCGCGCCGCCGCTCTCTCGGCCAGCGCCTCGGCCACGAAGCTCTTGCCCGTTCCGCCTTTGCCACTGACGAAGAGGATACGCGCTGGAACGTTACGCACGGGGCGCTTCCTTTAGACCGCCCCCGACCCGGCTTCAACGGCGCGCCACTGCCGAGCCAGGAGGCGCTGGTGGCCACCGCGCCGCCGCCGCGACTCGCGCCGCCGCCGCGACTCGCGCCGCCGTGGCTGCTCCGTGGCGCGGCAGCGCGGCATTCGCGCACCTGTCGCGTTGCAAAGGCGGCACAGGACTTCCAGAATCCGCCCATGGTGGCGGTTTCCAGGCCCGGCAAGGGCAGGCCCTCGGTTGCGATCAAAGCCGCGGCATCGCGCGTGGCTTCCGCCTCGCCATCACCTGTTGGATCCGCCCAGCCAGCCTTGGCCTCCTCGGCCGCCCAGCCGGCGCGGATCCACGACATCTTTCTGCGCCGGCTCTCCGATCTAGAGGGCAGGGTAGAGCGGGAACTGGAGCGGCCGGTACCCGCCAGCGGCCCCACTCAGGAACTGCTGGTCGACGTGGCCCGCGAGCTGTGGCGCCTGGGCGCCAATTTCGCAGAGGTCGCCGCCGGCTCGGCAAGCCGCCGCGCGGCCATTGCCGGAATGTTCGCCGCCGGACCGATCGACGACTTCGGTGTCGACGCCGCGCTGGCCGAGACGGTGCGCGAGATAGTGCGTCCGTTGGCGCGGCGCTGGCTCGGTATGCGCGAGGGTCGCAGTGCGTCGCTTCCCGAGCGCGGCGGCGTTCTGATCCTGCTCAACCGCAGCGCGTGGCCGCTTCCGGTCGAAGCGCTGGTGCTGTGGAGTTTCCTGTGCGACGGCCGCGTCGGTGCGCGTCCGATGCTGGCATTGTGGGACGACGAGCTGCCCGAGCTTCCCTATGTAAGCGACTTTCTGCGCCGCATCGGGATCGTCGCGGCCAGTGGCGACAACTGCCGCCAGCTCCTGGAGCGAGGCGCCGTATTGCTGGCGTATCCCGAAGGACGCGCGGCCGCATCCAAGACCTACGACCGTCGCTACCGCATGGCCCGCTTCGCCGACAAGGCGCTGATCGAGGCGGCGCTGGCCGCCGGCGCTTCGATCATGCCTGCGGCACTGGTCGGCAACGAGGAGAGCTATCCGGTGCTGGGTTTCATCCGCGCGGTCGCGGTGACGCCGCAGTTCCCGGCCCTTGGCCTTCTCGGATTGTTGCCGCTGCCGCTGGCGTGGAGCTTCAGGCTCGGCGCGCCGGTGGAGTACGCCGCCGGCCAATCCGAGCGGCCCGACACCGACCGCATCGCCGACGCGGTGCGCGCGCGCATCCAGGCACTTCTCGGCGAGCTGCTGGCCGAACGCCGCTCTATCATCGGCGGCTGATCCCCGCGCGGAGTTCGCTGCAGCGCCGCCGCCTACCACACCCGTCACAGTTCAGGAGGATTGCGTATGCCCCGCTTCGTATTGGCCCTGGATCAAGGCACCACCGGCTCCACCGTGATGGTCTTCGACGATCGCGGGCGCGTGAGGTCGCGTGCCTACTCGGAGTTTCGCCAGTACTACCCCAAGCCTGCGTGGGTAGAGCACGACGCCGAAGAGATCTGGAACGTAACCCACGGTCTGATCGCCGAGGCGGTGGCCGCGGCGCGCATCAAGCCCGCCGATCTGGCCGGCATCGGCATCACCAACCAGCGCGAAACGACGGTGGTGTGGGATCGCGCCACCGGTAAGCCGATTCATCGCGCGATTGTCTGGCAAGACCGCCGCACCGCCGCGGTGTGCGACAGGCTGCGCGCGCGCGGTCTCGAGAAGGAAGTGCGCGCCAAGACCGGCCTGGTGCTGGATCCGTACTTCTCCGGCACCAAGCTGGCGTGGATTCTCGACAACGTCCGCGGCGCGCGCGCCCGCGCCGACAAAGGCGCTCTCGCGTTCGGCACCATCGACAGTTGGCTGATCTGGAAACTGACCGGCGGCGCGGTGCACGCCACCGACTACACCAACGCCTCGCGCACGATGCTGCTCAACCTTCGCACGCGCAAGTGGGACGACTCGCTGTGCGAGATGTTGCGCGTGCCGCGCGCGGTGCTTCCCGAAGTGAGACCGTCGGCGGGGCTGTTCGGCGAGACGTTGCCCGGAATCGTTGGGCGTGCCGCGGTGCCGGTAACCGGCGTGGCCGGCGATCAGCAAGCAGCGCTGTACGGCCAGGCCTGCACCGCGCCGGGCATGGTCAAGAACACCTACGGCACCGGCTGCTTCCTGATGATGTACACCGGCCAGCAGCCGATCATCTCCAAACACGGACTGCTGACCACGCTGTGCTGCGCCGCCGACGGCAGTCCCGCCTACGCTCTGGAAGGCTCGGTGTTCGTTGCTGGCGCCGCGGTGCAGTGGTTGCGCGACGGGCTGCGTCTGGTCGAGAGAGCCGCCGACACCGAAGCCGCCGCGCTGCGCGTGTCCTCGACGCTCGGCACCTACGTGGTGCCCGCGTTCGCGGGTCTGGGCGCGCCGTACTGGGATGCGGATGCGCGCGGCGCGGTGGTCGGTCTGACGCGCGGAGTGAGCGCCGATCATCTGATACGCGCCACACTCGAATCGCTCGCCTACCAGACCCGCGACGTCGTCGA
>JACRCR010000164.1 GCA_016218925.1 Deltaproteobacteria bacterium
GACATGGCCGGCGACGAGATGTGGTCGAACATGTGCGGCGGCCCCTGCGACCGGCGCTTCTCGCGCTTCTATAACAGCGAGACCGCCGCATGGGCGGCGGGGCGCTTCAAGCGGCTGAAGGCGTAGCACGCAGCGCCGGCCGGTTGAGACAGCGATTCGCCGAGCCCGCGTAGACCAGGCGAAACGCGCCCGCCTGCCCATCAAACGCGCAGCGCTGCCACGTAAGCGGGCACGTCCAAGGCCCGGCTGCCGATCCCGCAATCGATCTGACGCAAGAAAATACCCAGAACTAAATGGGTAGTTGGCGTCGTGTGCGCGCACGCGCGGCGATGGCACGACGCTTGCGGAAGGCAACGCGGGGACCTCCGCAAACCAACCACGACAAAGGAGGCGATGATGAAGAAGAGGAACTTTCTGCCACTCAGTGCGGTGGCATTCGTGCTGTCGGCCAGTCTCGCGCACGCGACCCCGTCCACCACCTACTGGACGCCGATGACTCCCGACATCCAGGGGTACGGCGTGCTTCATTTTGGCGTCGACAACTATTTCACGGTGTTTCGCGACAGCTCCGACGGCGGCGGCTCCTTTCCCACCGACTTCGGACTCACGATCGGTGTCCTGCCGTTCGAAAAGATCCAGATGGAGATCGGGGTCGATCTGCTGGAGTCGTCCGACGATCCGTGGTTTTTCAACGCGAAGATCGGCACTCCGGAAAACGCTCTCTTCGAAGGGTCTCCCACCCTTCAGCTCGGCGTGTTCAACGTGGGCACGAACGGCGGCGTGACCGATCAGGACATCGGCTACCTGGTCATCGGAAAGACGATTCCCATGCTGGGACGCGCGTCGATCGGCCCGTACGTCGGGAATGGCGACGTCCTGGTCGACAAGAACGGAGACAAGGAGAACGTCGGCGTCATGGCCGCGTTCGACCGCGGATTCTTTTCCGCCAAAGACAAGGCGGGCGATGAGTACAACAAACTGGTTTTCGCGGCCGATTATGCCTCCGGAAACAATGCCGTGGGTGCCGGAGGGTTCGGCCTCTACTACTTCTTCACCAAGAACATCAGCCTGCTGACCGGCCCCGTGTGGTTCAACGAGTCGGCGATCAACGGAAAGTGGAAATGGACCATCCAGCTCGACATCAACCTGCCGGTCTTCGGGCAGCAGTGAGTTCTGGCCCGAGCGCGACGGAGAGTTTCTAGGGTAACCGTCGCGCTCGCGTTACGCAGCCGTTGCCGGCGTTGCCTGACTTCGCCGGCAGCGGCTCACTCGTCGCCGGAGTTCGAGCGTACCGGTGAGCGCAGGACCTTGGTCTGCGAACGGGCGCGCTTGTCTTGCAGGAGCTTCTCTTTGGCGCGGCGCGAGCGGCGCCGCTTCTGGCGCTGAACCTTCGCGATCCGCTCGGCCTCTGCGCTCTTCTCCCCGAGGATCTGGCGTTCGATCTTGTCGGCGAGCAGCACGCGTGCGCGGTAGCGGTTCATCCCCTGCGTGCGTTCGCGCTGGCACTTGACCATCATCCCCGATGGCCGATGCACCAGCACCACGCAGGTGGAGACCTTGTTGACGTTCTGTCCGCCCTTACCGCCGGAGCGGATGAAGCTCTCGTCGAGATCGTCCTCGCGTAGCCCGAGTTTCTCCATGCGCTCGGCCAGCGCCTGGCTCTTGGTCAGCGACACCGGAGACATGCGCGAAGTAGACCCGCTGCGGCGTTGCGACGCAACGAGCCGCGACGCGGCAACTAACTCACGGCTGCGTTTCGAGAGCCTGCTGCTCGTCGGGCAGCGCGACCGACCCGAACAGGATCGGCTTCACCGCACCGAACGCTTCGGTCAGGAACAGCGGCGCCGCCGCCTCGCGCGCCAGCGCCTCGATGCGCTGTTTGAGTTCGGCGACCTTCTGCGGGTTCTTGTCGGCCAAGTCGGTCTTCTCCGCAGGATCCTGCGCCAGGTTGAAGAGCTCGGCCTTGGACGGCAGCGTTGCCTGCCACACCAGCTTCCAGCCTCCTTTGCGCACCGCCGCGCGCAGCGGCTCGATGTCATAGACAACTTCGTCGCGCGGCGACGGCGCGCCTTCGCTCAGCGTCGCCCACACGTCCATCCCATCCAGCGGCTTGTTCTTGCCGAGGCGCCCGCCGGCGAGTCCGGCCAGGGTCGGATACACGTCCACCATGTGGATCGGCTGATCCACAACGGAGCCCGACTTGATGTGGCCCGGCCAGTTGGCAAGCGCGGCAACCCGCGTGCCGCCCTCGTACAGCGTTGCCTTGCCATCGCGGTAGGGACCGTTGTCGGCCGGAATCGTGCCCTTGGACATGTCCACCTCGCCGGTGAACTTGGCCGAGCGCGGACCGCCGTTGTCGCTCTGGAACACGACGAGCGTGTTGTCGCGCATTTTTCGCTTTTCGAGTGCGCCCAGCACGCGGCCGATCTGCGCGTCCATCGTCGTGATCATCGCCGCGTAGGCACGGCGGGCCGGGTCGGCGATGCTCGCGTACTGGTCGAGGGCCTGCTCCGGCGCCTGATACGGCGCGTGCGGCGCGGTGAATGCGAGATAGAGGAACAGCGGCGTCTTCGGATCGTGCTTCTCGATCAGCCCGACGGCGTCCTGGCCGAGCAGTTCGGTGACATACCCATCCTCTTTGACCGGCTCGTTGTTGCGGAACCAGTCGCGCGTGCCATGGGCCGAGTGGGTGAAATAGTCGATCTCGCCCAGCAGCGGCCCGTACTGGTAGTCGAACCCGCGCTGGCGCGGCCAGTACTTGCGATCGGCGTGTCCGAGGTGCCACTTGCCCACGATCGCGGTCGCGTAGCCCGCTTCCTTCAGCATCTGCGGCAGCAGCCACTCGTCAGTGGCCAATCCATAGGTGCCGGCCGACGGGATGACCAGGGTTTGCAGGCCGTAGCGGTGCGGGTAGCGGCCGGTCATCAGCGCGGCCCGCGACGGCGTGCACATCGGCTGCGAATAGAACTGCTCGAGCCGCGCTCCGCCGCGCGCGAGTTGATCGATGTTGGGCGTCTTGATGTCGGAGCCGTGGAAGCCGACATCCTTCCAGCCCTGGTCGTCCGAGACGATGTAGAGGATGTGGGGGCGCGGCGCCGCGGGCTGGGCGATGGCGGACGGGGTCCAGCCAAGATTGGCGGCGGCTACAGCCACAAGGAAGGTGAAGAGACGTCGTGCTGGTTTCATGCGGCAGATACTTACTCGAAGCGGCGAGCGGATGCAGCCGGGAGCTGAGGGCCGCGTGCGCTCCTTCGAATCGCGAACGCTCGGCATCGGCACCAATGCACCGCGCCGCCCTTTGCGGCCGGCGGCGGCGCGGCGGTCCGCAAGCGCCTCTTCACCATCGCGCGGTACCGCTCCAAGTAGATCCTCGGCCGGTCATGCGGCGATCCAGTGCAACACCGGCCGAGACAGGAAGTCGCCCGGCTCGATGCCGTCTCCGCCCACCAGCAGACTGCGTTGCGGCTTGAAAGCGGCCGCGAAGGCGGCGATGCCTCGGTGCGCCTGCGGCGCGCGTCCGCTCTTGACTTCGATCGCAGCGAGCCGGCGTCCGGCCTTCACGACGAAGTCCACCTCCTGATTGCGCTCGCGCCAGTAGTGCAGCGCGCACTGGCCGTCCGCCGCCGCGTTGGCCAGATGCGCGCCGACCGCGGATTCCACCAATCGCCCCCAGAACTCGCCGTCGCTGCGCGCCTCGGCCAGCGTCAGTCCGCATTGGGCGATGAGGAGCGCTGTGTTGAGGACCTGCAGCTTGGGACTGGACCCGCGGCTGCGAGCAACATCGCCGGCGTACTTCTGAAGGCCCACGACCAGCCCGGCTCCGCCAAGCAGGTCAAGGTAATGCGCCAGCGTGGTGGCATTGCCGGCCTCGTGCAACTGGCCGAGCATCTTCGTGTACGACAGCACCTGTCCGGAATAACGACAGGCGAGTTCGAAGAGCCGCCTCAGCAACGCCGGCTTGTCCACGCGCGTGAGCAGCAGCACGTCGCGCGAAATCGAAGTCTCGATCAGGCTGTCCGCGATGTAGCGTGCCCAGCGTTGAGGCTGGCGGATCAGCGGCGCCGCGCCCGGATAGCCGCCGTAGAACAGGTATTGGTCGAGCGAGAAGCCAAAGGCCGCGCGCATTTCCGAAAACGACCAGTGCGGCAGGTGCAGAATCTCGAAGCGCCCGGCCAGGCTCTCGGTCAGCCCCTGCGCCACCAGCAACCGGGCGGAGCCGAGCAGCACCACCTTCAGCGGCCTGCGCGCGCGCGTGTCTTCATCCCAGAGGCGTTTGACCGATTCGGACCAGCCCGGAATCTTCTGGATCTCATCCAGCACCAACACCGCGCCGGGCTTACCGGCGTCGGCCGCCGTGAGACGCGCCGCCTGCCACTGCTGCTCGATCCACTCCGGCCCCCGCAGCGTGGGCTCGTCGGCGCTTGCGCTTCGCACCGGCAGCTCTGCGGCCTCGACGACCTGCTGCACCAGTGTGGCCTTGCCCACTTGCCGCGGCCCCGCCACCACATGCAGGTGACGGCGCGGCTCAGCGAGGCGCTCGGCGAGGACGGCAACTTGCGGGCGCTGGTAGGACATCCGGGCCTCTACGGTTTACTCAACGTGCAGAGCATATTTACTCAACGCCAGGAGCAAGACGGGCGCCGATCGCGACGTTGGAGCTCGGCTTCTCGCCGGCGAATGCGCTCCGCTTCTCGAAGGTCGGTGTCGCTGGAATCCGCCCGGCTGACGCGGAGGGGCGACTTGGCGCGCAGCTTGACAAGCACGTCGGCGCTGTCACTTGCAGGGTCACCGCCATCCGCGCTGAGCGGCGCGCCGCTCTTCAGGGTGTCCGCTCTCGAGCGCGCGGTCAGCCGTGACTCGCGTACCTGTAGCTCACGCGATGAAACGAAGTCAGAGCAGCCAGCGCGTGACGACATCAGGAATTTCGTGAGTGGTGAGAAAATTTCGCTCGATGGGGAGACTGTTCCTCTTGACCGACGGTGGGCTCATAGGTGTTACCCGCGGCCACTAGGCCACAGCCTTGGGTGGCGACGACCGTGTACCACGGCAAGCACCACCACTTCGTCGCTAGAGACGGCAAAGAAGACTCCGAACGGGAACCGCGGCATCGGCGCTCGACGAATCTTGGGTCGCGCCAGCGGGTAGATGGACGGATTGGTCTGAATGGAACGGAAAGCCGAGATTGCGCTCGCGAAGAATTCGTCTCCGAGACCACGCCGCCGAAGCTCGTACCAGAGATACTGCTTCTCGAGGTCGCGAGCCGCGCGTTCAGTGAAGCGCAGCCGCAGGATCACTCAGTGCCACGATCGGCAAGACGCCGGATACGGTCCCGGACTTCCTCCCAAGAGAGTGCAGCGCCAGGATCGGCCTCGTACTCGGCGAGGCGGCGATCCAACTCTTCCGCGAGCTCTGGTGTCACCGGCAAGGTGTTCTCAGATGTATCCTCCGCGATGCTGTCCCATAGATCCTCGACGAGCTGTATTCGTTCGTCGATGGGAAGCCTCCGAAGCTCCTCGAGCGTCTTTGCCGCATCTGGCATGACTGGGATAGTGCCGCAGAGTCAGCGGCTGGGCAACCCCCGTTGATTCAACAGGTGTGATAGAGGGTAACTTTCAAGTCTCCAGACCAGCTCAATTCCACAACCCGTGCTGGTCCCGCTGGTATATTGTCCCTCGGTCGCCCGCGAGGGAAGCCGAATTCCGCGATCCAACAGCAGAAGGAAGAGAAGCTGCAAAGGATCTCGGTCCCGCGATCTCTTGCAGATGCCGCCCGCTCAATTCCGTGTGACGCGCATCACACCGGAGCACGTCGCGCGGGCTCAGCGCGGCACAAGAGCAACGGCGAACGCACGCAGCACGTCCGCACCCCCTCACCCCACTTCCCCCACCCCATCAAAGAACTCCACCACCCCCGTCTCCAGCGAATACTCCGCGCCCACCACGAGCAGCGTGCCACTCTCCACCAACCTCTCGACAATCTCCGACCCATGTCGCAGATGATTCGCGGAGACGCGTACGTTGGCGCGAACGGCAAGCCGCAGCAGCGCCTCCGGATCGTGCCTGAGATCGGTGGCCAGCGACGCCTCCACCGGCGGGGCAATCCACATGCAGTTCGAGAACGCGTCCGGCCACTCGAGCAGAACCTTGGTGTCTGCGTCTGGGAAGATGTGATCGAAGGGCTCCGGCTCGGCGTGGCGCTGCGAGGCGCTGGCAAGTGCTTCACCGAAGGAAGAGGTAAGGCGACACGGAAACCGCTTGATCCTGCCAGTTGACCAATCAGTACCCCCACTCCTCGTGCGCCAAAGGCGCACGATTGAGCTCATCCCTGCAGATTCGCCACGACGGCACCAAGGCGTCCATCAGCTCTCGGAAGCGATCGCTGTGCTGGCGCTCGACGAAGTGCACCATCTCATGCACCAGGATGTACTCCAGGCACGCGACGGGCTTCTTGGCCAGTTCGAGGTTCAGCCAGATGCGACGGGCGTCCGCATTGCAACTGCCCCAGCGCGTCTTCATCTTTCTGATGCGCAGATCGCCCATGGTCTTGCCCACCTTCGGTTCCCACTTGGCAACCAGCGGTGGTAGCTGTTCCCGGAGCCGCCGCCGATACCATCGCTGCAAGACCGCGTCGCGCTGGGCCCGATCCGTGCCAGGCCGTACGCGAAGCTGCATCGTGGTGTTGTTTGCCAGGCGCACAACCTGCGGCCCGTCCTGCTCGACAACGTCGAGCAGGTATCGACGACCCTGGAAGTAGTGGCTCTCCCCGGTCAGCAGTTCCCTGTGCGACTGGCGGTCCTGCTGTTCGAATTGGCTTTGCTGTCGTCGGATCCAACCCAGGCGCGAAACGACGGCCAGCCGCACGGCGTCATCGTCCAGTCGCGAC
>JACRCR010000026.1 GCA_016218925.1 Deltaproteobacteria bacterium
GGACTGGGCTTCGTCAGCCCGCTCGTGCGCCTGGCGCGTGGCGAGGAGCCACGCGAGCAACTCCGCGAACTGTGGCAGTCGCTGTGCGTACCGCTGCTCGCGATCGCGACGTTTCTGCTGCTGTGGAGTCGCCTGTCGGCGGGCGTCGAGACCAGTCTCGGACGCATTCCGGGACCGCTCGCGGTCGCGGAGCAGGCCGCAGTGCTCTGGGAGGCGCACCAGGCCGGACGCGGCGAAGCCGTCGCCTTCTACCAGAGGCAGGCCGCGCGAAGCGCCGAGAGGCTCGCCGCCGACCCGTCGGCCGACGTCACGGTGCGCAAGTTCACCGGCAAGCCGACCTTCGTCGACCAGATCTTCACCAGCCTGAAGACGGTCTTCGTCGGCTTCGTGCTCGCTACGCTGCTCGCGGTGCCGCTCGGCGTGGTGTGCGGGCTGAGCCCGACGATGAATGCCGCACTCAACCCGCTGATTCAGCTCTTCAAGCCGGTCTCGCCGCTGGCCTGGTTGCCGATCGTGACGATGGTGGTCAGCGCCGTCTATGTCAGCGAGGATCCGCTCTTCGAGAAGTCCTTCCTGAACTCGGCGATCACCGTGACGCTGTGCTCACTGTGGCCGACCGTGATCAACACCGCGCTCGGCGTCGCCTCGATCGACCGCGATCTGCTGAACGTGGCGCGCACGCTGCAACTGGGCTGGAGAACACGCCTGTTCAAGCTGATCCTGCCCTCCTCGCTGCCGCTGATCTTCACGGGCCTGCGATTGTCGCTCGGCGTGGGCTGGATGGTGCTGATCGCTGCCGAGATGCTCGCGCAGAACCCGGGCCTCGGCAAGTTCGTCTGGGACGAATTCCAGAACGGCAGTTCGGATTCGCTCGCGCGCATCATGGTCGCGGTACTGACCATCGGCGGCATCGGCCTGATTCTCGACCGTGCGATGATGACGGTGCAGACCTTCTTCAGTTTCGACAGTCGGGGCTGAGGCGCCGGCGAGGCAGCAGCGATGGCTTTTCTCGAACTCGACGGCATCGGCAAGAGTTACCGGCACGGCCACGCCGTAACCGAGGTGCTGCGCGACATCCACCTGTGTGTCAACGAGGGAGAATTCGTCGCCATCGTCGGGTTCTCGGGTAGCGGCAAGACCACGCTGATCTCTACGCTGGCCGGGTTGATCTCGCCGGATGCCGGAGAAGTCAGACTGCGCGGCCGCGCGATCACCGGCCCCGGCGCCGATCGCGGCGTCGTGTTCCAGAGCTACTCGCTGTTTCCGTGGCTGACGGTGTCGGGCAACGTTGCGCTGGCAGTAGACGCGCGTTCCCCACGTCTCTCGCACCAGCAGCGCGTCATCGAGGTCGCTCGCTATGTGGCGATGGTCGGCCTCGCCCACGCCGCCGAGCGCCATCCCGGCGCGCTTTCCGGCGGCATGCGCCAGCGCGTGGCTCTCGCACGTGCGCTGGCGACGCGGCCGGAGATCCTGCTGCTCGACGAACCGCTTTCTGCCCTGGACGCGCTCACGCGCGCCAACATGCAAGACGGACTCGAGGAGATCCGCCGCCGCGAGCGAAGGACCATCGTGCTGGTCACCAACGACGTCGACGAAGCGCTGCTGCTCGCCGACCGCATCGTCGCGCTGACGCCGGCGCCGGCGGCGACGCTGGGACCTGAATTCCGCGTCGATATCCCGCGCCCCCGCGATCGCCGCGCGATCAATCACGACCCCGCCTATCGCAAACTGCGTGGCGCGATCACACAGTATCTGCTCGGCCTCGCGGCCTCCCGCACGGTGCCGGGCGACGAGGCCTTGCGCGTCCCGACCGCGGTTCCCAATACCGCCGCACGCGTCGCGCCGTTGCCGCCGTCCGATGCCCCGGCGCCAGTCGTGCGCGAGGCGGCGCACCCCGGGACCGCGGCCAACCTCGGCAAGTTCGTCGAGTTCTTCCAGGTCACCAAGACCTATCCGACACCGAAGGGACCGCTGACCGTCGTCGATCGCATCGACCTCGACATCGCCAAAGGCGAGTTCGTCACGCTGATCGGCCATTCCGGGTGCGGCAAGTCGACGCTGCTGTCGATGGTCGCCGGTCTTACCGACGTGAGCGGCGGCGGCATCGTGCTCGACGGCCGCGAGGTCGTCAGCGCGGGCCCCGACCGCGGCGTCGTCTTCCAGGCTCCCAACCTGCTGCCGTGGCTCACGGTGCGCGAGAACGTCTCGCTCGGCGTCGATCGCGTGTATCCGCACGAAGGCGCCGCCGAGCGGCGTGACATCACCGAATACTATCTGTCGCGCGTGGGCCTCGCCGACACCCTGGATCGCAAGCCCGGCGAACTCTCCAATGGCATGAAGCAGCGAGTGGGCCTCGCGCGCGCGTTCGCGTTGTCGCCGAAATTGCTGCTGCTCGACGAACCGTTCGGCATGCTCGATTCGCTGACGCGTTGGGGGTTGCAGGAGGTGCTGATGGAGATCTGGAAGCGCACGCACGTCACCGCGCTGTGCGTGACCCACGACATCGACGAGGCCATCCTGCTCGCGGACCGCGTGGTGATGATGACGAACGGTCCGCACGCGCGCATCGGCAAGGTGATGAAGGTGGATCTGCCGCGTCCGCGCACGCGCAAGATGCTCCTGGACCACGAACGCTACTACGACTACCGCGAGGAACTCCTCACCTTCCTCGAGGAACACGAACAGCAACGCGCAGCGCGGGCCGCCTAGCGGGCCCGAACAGGTAGAGCGCCAAAGCCGCGACGACCGGACTATTTCGCGTCCGGACCGATCGGTTTTCCGTCCACGATCTGGTCGAGGTACTCGGACATGCCGTAGCCGATGCGACCGTCGCAACGGTACTCGGTCATGCCTTCGGTGATCCGCGTGACGAGGTCGGTGCCGTCGTCGCGTTTGCGGCGGTTGCGCAGCGGAATCATCGAGAGCACCTTTCCCTCGACCTCGTACTCGCGCTCGTCGGTCCTGACCCAGGCGCGCAGCCGGGTCTGGTACCAGTTCTCGTCCCACTCGCTCTCGATCCGGGCGTCCGTGATCGTCACGTACTCGCCGTCGCGCAGCACCATGCCGCTGCGGCGCGGCTCGCCACCTTCCAGACCGATGACGGAGATCATCATCGCGAAGTCGGGACCGAAGTTCATCGGCAGCCAGCGGTACCACGAAATGCTCTGCCAGTAACGGGGCCCCCACGACTTGTCGCGCAGCCCGAATCCGTCGATGTGCCAGTGCTCCGCACCGATGTCGATGCTGCCGGTGGCGGCGACGTGTTGCTCGTAGTGCGCCTTGGCGAACGACTTCTCGGGATCGACCGCGATGTCCGACCCGTCTTGCTGGACCGGCCGGCCGCCGTACATCGGCGCGATGCCGCGATAGTCGAGGACGACCTTGCA
>JACRCR010000162.1 GCA_016218925.1 Deltaproteobacteria bacterium
CCCCTCGACCGCGATCTCCACCCGCACCCCGTCAACGAGCACGGGCACGACGCGCCTTCCGCGCGTCACTTTGAGCAACTCCGGAATCACCTCCGGATGCTCGCCGACGTCGATCTCGGTAAAGCGCGTGCCGGCCGCAACCAGGCGCTCGCGCACGGCGCGGCTGAACGGACAGTCTTTGGTGGCGTAGAGAGTGGTGGCCACGGCGCCGCGTCAGATGCGCTGGCCGTCGCCCTCGACTTTGCGCACCGTGGTGTCGAGGACGCGCATTTCGAGTCCGTCCTTGGAGCGGATCGTCAGGATGTTGCTGTAGACGTTCATCCCGGGAGGCGGCTCGACCTTGATGACGGTAAAGCGGCCTGGATTGCTCTGGTGTACGACTTGATCGCCGACTTTCATCTTCGTCTCTCCCGCATCTGTCTGCTGGCGCGGCTCGGTCCGGCGTTCCGGTGAAGCGGTCTATCCGAAGAACACCGAACGCCGCGTAGTCAGCTCGCGCTGGATGAGCAACCCGACGCTGCGACGCAGTCGCTCGGTCATCGCGCCGAAGTCCGGGTCGCGCACAAAGCGCTGCTCGCGGCGCAGATAGATACGACGCCCGAAGGCCAAGGTCCACTTGCTCGGCAGCGGCAAAACCCCGAGCGGTCCGAGCAGCGGGAAGAACGGCGTGATCGGTACGTACGGAGCGCCCACCGCGACGCCAGCGGCCTCGCTGCGACCGATGACCGGGTAGGCTTCCTCAGCACCGACGAACGCGAACGGAATGATCGGCACGCGGTGCTTCCACGAAAGCCGCGCGGCCGAAGTGGCGAACGGCTGCAACTGGTAGCGCTGGTCGAAGAGCTTGGCGATACCGCCGACGCCCTCGGGAAAGATCACCACCAGTTCGCCGCGCGCCAGCAACGCGTCGGCGACCGCGTAGCGGGCCGGCACCGCGCCGCCGCGGCGATAGATGTCGGCCACGGCGGGCATCCCGTCGATGAAACGGTCGTAGAGGATGCGCGCGATACGGCGGGGCGACGTCGGATCTTCGTGGTTCTCGAGCGCGTAGCCGAGCATCGCGGCGTCCACCGGAATACCGCCGGAGTGATTGCCCACCAGGATCGCCCCGCCACTGCGCGGGACATGCTCCATTCCGCGCACCGACACGCGCCAGTAGGTATCGAACAGGAAGCGCAGCAGTGGCCACGCGCGCGCGCGCAGCTCGCGGTCTATTGGATACGCGTCGCTCGCGGCTTGCGCGAAGGAAGTAGCTGATGACTCCCCGCCCATCTACTCCTGCCCGCCGCGCGGCGGCGCACCACCACCGCCGCCGTCCGCGCCTGCCGCACCGCCTCCGCGACCGCTGCCGCCGCGACGACGTCTGCGCCTCTTGCGCTGCGGCGCATCGCCGCCGGCTGCCTCGGCAGAACCCGCGCTAGATTCGGTGTGAACCTGCGGCCCAGGCGCAGCCTGCGCACTCTCGCGCCGCGGCCGCGGCGCCGCAGAGCCCTCCGGCGAAGACGAGGGCGAGCCCGAAGACGACCGCCGCTCGCGGCTCACCGTCCCACCACGCCGCGGAGGCACACGCTGCTGTCCGCGCCCGCCGCCGCCGCCCGACCTCGGCCCGCGGTTCTTGGGCAGGTCGTTCTCGTCGAAGTCGAGCAACGACACCGCCGGACGCGGCGGCATGGGTGGCGCCACCAGCAGTTCGGCGTCGGGGAAGCAATGCGGAATCCGGATCCCGATGAACTCCTCGATCGCCTCCAGCGAGTAGACGTAGTGCTCGCACGCCAGCGACAGAGCCTTGCCGGAGGCGCCGGCACGCGCGGTGCGGCCGATGCGATGGACGTAGTCCTCTGGATCCTGCGGCAAGTCGTAGTTGAAAACGTGGGTGACGGCGTCGATGTGCAGCCCGCGCGAGGCGACGTCGGTGGCGACCAGAACTTCGAGGTCGCGCTCCTTGAAACCCTTCAGCATGCGGATGCGCTTCTTCTGATCGAGATCGCCCATCAGCACGCCGCAGCGGTAACCGTAGCGCTCCAGTTTGAGGGCGACGTGGCGAGCACCACTCTTGGTGTTTACGAAGACCAGCGTGCGCTCGGGCTTCTCGCGCGCCATCAACGTCAGCAGCACCGTCGATTTCTCGTGCACGCCGACGTGGTAGACCATCTGCTCGACGCGCTCCACGGTCACCTGTTCCTCGTCGATCGCCACACGGTGCACGTTGTTCATGTGCTCGTAGGCCAGCTCGAGCACGCGGTACGAGAGCGTGGCCGAGTACAGGAACGAAGAGCGCTCCTCGGGAGGCGGCAGGCGCTTTACCAGATAGCGCAGGTCATCGATGAAGCCCATGTCGAACATGCGGTCGGCTTCGTCAACGATCAGCACCTCGGTGTCCCTGAGCGTGAAGACGTGCTGCTTGAAGTAGTCGATCAGGCGGCCCGGAGTCCCGATCAGGATGTCCACGCCGTCGCGCAGCCGGTCGAGCTGCTTGTGATAGTCGACGCCGCCGTAGACCGCGTGAAAGGTCAGCCCGGTGTGCTTGCCGAGCAGTTCGGCCTCCTCGCGGATCTGCATGGCCAGCTCACGGGTGGGCGCGATGATCAGAGCGCGGGGACACGACTCCTGGCCTTTGTGGCGGCGCGGGTTGCGCAGCAGCAGCGTGAACGCGGCGATCAGGAAGGCCGCGGTCTTGCCGGTGCCGGTCTGGGCCTGACCGGCGATGTCGTGGCCGTCCAGCGCCAGCGGCAGTGTCTCGGCCTGGATCGGCGTGCAGAACTCGAAGCCCGCGTCCTCGATGCCGCGCCTGACCGGCTCGGGCAGGTCGAGTTCGGCAAACGCGATGATTCGTTCTTCGTTGACGTGTTCGGTGTGTGAGGATGCCATGGAGAACCGTCCGGCTAACTGCTCTTCTCGGACTTCCAACTCTCGCGCAGCATCCGGGCGTACTCGTCGGGAGCAATGAAGCCGATGCGGCGCTGCCACTCTTTGCCGTCGGGGCCGAAGAAGATGGTGGTAGGAGCGCCGAACACTTGGAAACTCTTGAGAACCAGGCCGACGTAGCCGCCACGATGGGTCATGTCGACCGAGAGGAACCGAAGTCCGGCGGCCGCTTCGACAACCGCCTCGTTCGTATAGGTCCTGGCTTTCATCTTGTCGCAGGGCTCGCACCACTGCGCGCCAAAGGACAGGACGAAGGGAGCCTTGCCGCGCTCGGCGGCCGTGAAGGCATCCGCCGTGAACGGCGTCCAGGCGATCGAGCGCGTTTTCGCTTGCTCGGCGGCCGCAACCACCGGCGTATCAGCCGAGGACGTGGCCGACACAAGCGCCAACACCACCGACAGCACAGGGCTCAGCAGGCCGGCAAGGCGAGCGGCCGGACCGCCGCCGAGCCTTGACAGCTCGCGGCGCGCTGAGTCGTTCCGGAACCCTGACATCTGAATCGACTCACCGTAGCCGACCGGTCTCCGATTTGCGAGTCGGCCGGCGCGAGGTTAAGGGAGGTCCCATGCTGAATACCCGCTTCCCCGCTCTTTTCCTCGCCGCCGCGCTGAGTATCGCGGCTGTCGCCGTGCCATCCGATCACGCCGAGGCACAGAACATCGGCAGCGGACCCTTACTGGTCGGCGGCTACACCGGCGACCAGGACGCCTCAGGCAACGACGACGCTCTCGCGTTCGG
>JACRCR010000166.1 GCA_016218925.1 Deltaproteobacteria bacterium
CAAGTCGCGGCTTTCGATTTGCCTTTGACCGGCCGGCCCTGGACTTGCGTCGATGGTGGGGCGCCGCGAGGGTGGTCGGGGGCGCGGCTTGCGACTTGCCTTGATGGTGCGGCGCCGAGAGGAAGCGTACCGGGACGCCGCTGAGAGCGCCCTGCCCCATTCGACCGAGACCGTGCCGAGGCAATCGAGCGGCGACACCTTGACAGAACATATCCCGCCGATATATCCAGCGGACCCATAGGGACTGTCCGCGATGTCTGCGCCCAACCGCTCCATGTACGCCATCCTCGGCTTCCTGTGCCGCCGCCCGATGTCGGGCTACGACCTCAAGAAGGCGGTGGAACAGAGCGTCGGCAACTTCTGGAAGGAAAGCTACGGGCAGATCTATCCGATCCTCAAGCGGCTGGACCAGGAAGGACTGGCGCAAAAGGCTGACGCCGGCGCCGGCGGCAAACGCGCCCGTCACCTCTACTCGATCACGCCGGCGGGCCGCGAGGCGCTGTGCCGCTGGCTGGAGGAACCGACCGAACCTCAGCAACTGCGCAACGAGTTGCTGCTCAAACTGTTCTTCGGCGGCAGCGGCGACGCGGGCTGGAGCAGGCGCCAGGTGCAGCACTCGCGCGATCGCCTGATGGACGATCTCGCGCGCTACCAGAACATCCACGAGCGCCTGCGACGCGATCACGCCGACGACGCCGACTTCGAATACTGGATCATCACTCTTCGCTACGGTGAGCGCGACACTCAGGCACTCATCCAGTGGTGCGACGAAACACTCGCGGTCCTCAACCGCATCGCGGCACGAGATTCTTCAAGCGTCTGAACACCAGGGGTGTTCGAGGAGTTCAGCAATGGCAACGATCGACACGAATTGGGACGTCATCGTCATCGGCTCGGGACTCGGCGGCCTGACCTCGGCAGCGCGCATGGCCAAAGCCGGGCTGCGCGTTCTGGTGCTCGAGCAGCACGTCTTCCCCGGTGGCTACGCCCATCACTTCCTGCGCAAGGTCAAAGGCACCGACATCGTCTACGATTTCGACGTCGCACTGCACCAGACCGGCAACCTGACTCCCGGCCGCTCGATGCACAAGATCCTGACGGAGCTCGGCGTACTCGAGCGGATCGGCCTCAACCGTTTCGACATCGCCTACCGCACGCGCGGCCCCGCGCACGACTTGCAGATACCCGCCGATGCCGGCGACTATGAGAAACTGCTGTGCCAGACCTACCCCGAGCACGCCAGCGGCGTCCGGGATCTGTTCGCGAGCCTGCGGCGCATCGACGAGAGTGACGCCGGCGCGCCGTCGCTCGAGGCGATGCAGAGCATGGGGCTTTCGCTGCAGGAATTCGTCGAGAGCCACGTTCGCGATGAACGCATCGCGGCGATCTTCGCGACGCTGTGGGGTTACCTCGGACTGGTCCCTTCCAAGGTCAGCGCCTTCATGTACGCGATGATGTGGACCAGCTATCACTTCGGCGGCTGTTTCTACGTCAAAGGCGGAGGTCAGGCGCTCTCCAACGCCTTCGTCAGCGTCATCGAAGAGAACCGCGGCAAGGTGTTGCTGAACACCGAGGTGACGCAGATCATCACCGAGAACGGACGCGCGGTCGCCGTCGAAACCGCCAGGCGCGGCACCTTCCGCGCCCCGGTGGTGGTCAGCAACGCCTCCGCGCCGCTCACCTTCCACCGTCTGCTCGACGACGCGGCGCTCGGCCGCGAGGATTGCGAACGCGTCGACAGTCTCCCGCTGGCCTGCTCGATCCACCAGGCCTACGTCGGCATTCGCGGCAACGCGTTCGAGCTCGGCCTGCGCGACCGCGGCGGCTTCTTCAATCCGACCTACGATATGGATGCCGAATGGGACACGGTCGAACGCGGCGACTACCGCGCCAGTGGCTGGCTGATGGGCAATCACGATCTGGCCGACCCCGGCCACGCACCGGGCGGGCGTTCGATACTGCACGTTGCGACGATCGCCAACGGCGCGCTGTGGGTGGATCTGGACGAGGCGACCTACCGCGAGAAGAAGCGCGCGCTGGAAGAGTATCTGATCGACCGCCTCGCCGAAGCGATTCCCGACGTCCGCGACCGCATCGAAGTCTGCGAAACCGGCACGCCCTACACGATGATGCGCTACTCGTGGAATCCCTCGGGTTCGATCTACGGCTACGCCTACACCCCGACCAGCCACAGCATCTTCCGCCCGCAGCCGCGCACTTCTATTCCGGGGCTGTATCTGGCGGGCGCGTGGACGGTCCCCGGCGCGGGCTTCGGCGGAACCATGCTGTCAGGCTACAACACCGCCAAGCTTGTCTTCGAGGACATCGAGGGGCGCCCGCGCGATCAGGCCTGACAGGCTCGCAGACCTCTCGGCGTCGTTGCCTTCATCTGGAGGGTGACGTACACGGCCACAGCGCCGCCGTCCGCCGAGAGGTCACCATGAGCACCAAAGAGCTGTACGAGATCGGGGAACTGCCGCCGCTCGGACACGTCCCCAAGTTCATGTACGCGCAGCTCGTCCGTGCCGAGCGCTTTGGCGAGCCAGGCCGCGCCTTCAAGATCGAGCAGGTCGAAGTCCCGTCACTGAAGCCGGACGAAGTCCTCGTCTACGTCATGGCCGCCGGCATCAACTTCAACAACGTCTGGGCCGCGCTTGGCACCCCGGTCAACGTCATCGCGGTGCGCCAGAAAGCGAAATACGACACCGCAGACTTTCACATCGGCGGCAGCGACGCGTCCGGTGTCGTATGGGCGGTCGGAAGCGCGGTGAGCAACGTCAAGGTGGGCGATCACGTCGTCACCCACGCGGGCGTGTGGGACGCCGACTGCCCGGCGGCCAGAGCGGGCGAAGATCCGACCATCGATCCTTCGTTCAAGATCTGGGGCTACGAAACCGGTTGGGGCAGCTTCGGCCAGTTCGCCAAAGCACAGGGCCACCAGTGCATGCCCAAGGCGCCGCACCTCACGTGGGAGCAGGCCGCCGCACCGACCCTCGTAGGTCAAACCGCCTATCGCATGCTGAATGGTTGGCCGCCACACACAGTGCGCGCAGGTGACGTCGTGCTGATCTGGGGCGCGGCCGGCGGGCTCGGCTGCATGGCGATACAAATCGCCAAAGCCGCCGGCGCCATTCCTGTGGGAGTGGTCAGCGACGACGCCAAGGCCGATTTCTGCATCAAGCTCGGCGCCAAGGGCGTCATCAATCGCAAGAACTTCAGCCACTGGGGGCTGCTGCCGCACTGGAAGGACACCGCCGCATACGGCAAGTGGGCGGCGGGTGCGCGCGATTTCGGCAAGGCGATCTGGGACGTGGTCGGCGAGCGCCGCAGCCCGCGCATCGTCTTCGAGCATCCCGGCGAAGACACCATCCCGACCTCCATCTTCGCGTGCGACAACGGCGGCATGGTGGTGATCTGCGCCGGCACCACCGGCTTCAACGCGGTCGTGGATCTGCGCTACCTGTGGACGCGTCAGAAACGCTTCCAAGGCTCGCATCTGTCGAACGACGAGCAGGCCTACGCGTTCAACCAACTGGTACTCGACGGCAAGATCGATCCGTGTCTGGCACGCGCGTACGCGTTCGACGAAATTCCGCTGTGCCACCAGTTGCTGCACGAGAACCGCGCGCCGGAAGGAAAGATGGCAGCGCTGGTCGGTGCGCCGCGGAAAGGAATGAAAGGACTCGACTGACGGACCGGTAGGATGGAAACATGATCAGCCAGCAAGCCCCCCTGCACACGGCGGACGAACACCGTACGGCTCTCGCTCACCGCCACGAAGCTCCGGTGCCCTCGTGGACCGCGGCGCCAGGCGGAACGCCGCTCGCCGCGCCGCGACCTTCACCAAGCCGAGCGCGCGCAGTCGCGCATCGCGGCCGCTTGCGCTGGATCTTGTTGGCCATGTTGGCCGTGGCAGGCGGGATTCAAGTTGCCCAGGCGCAAGAGGAGCCGGCCGGCACCTTCCGCGACGGCAAGTACTATTCCGCGACGCGCGCGCGCCAAGAGGCCCAGGCCGAAGCCAAGAGGCGCAAGGTATCGCCCGGACCGAAGTCCCCGGCCGCGCCTGTCGAGGCGACCGTTGTTCCGGTCGAAGCGGAGGCGACGGTTGTTCCGGCCGAGACCACGGGCACGTTTAGCGACGGCGGATACTACTCCGAGACCAGGAGACGCCAGGAAGCCGCAAAGCGTCCCTCCGTCTCAGCGCCACACCGGCCGTTCGTCAAAGGGAAACCGCCACGGAATGAGTCAGCGAGCGACGCGCGGGCCGTGCCGCTCCCCAGCGCGCACCGTGCACCCGAAACGGCGCCGGCAGCGCCGCTTTCCACCGCACCGCACGAGCTTGCGACCCCGGCAACCGCAACGGCGGTCGCCACGCTGCCGGACAACGGGAAGCTCGACGAGGGCGATTCGGCTCGGCTCCTGGAGCGCTGCCGAACCCGCGCGGCCGACTCGAAGTGGGCCGACGCGATCGCGGATTGCCGTAAGGCGGCCGAACTGGCGCCGAGCTCTGCCGGCCCGTACGCCGAATTGATGCGTATCTACGTGACGATTGGATCCTACTCAGAGGGCGCCGAAGCTGCGCGTGCGGTGCTGGAGCGCAACGCGGATAGCGCACCGGCCTACTACTACCTGGGCTGGTCGCTCACCGGCAGCCACGACTACCGGGCTGCAATTGCGGCGCTCGTGAAGGCGGTCACGATCGACCCGGCTCGCATCGAGTACCGGCAAGGCCTCGGCATCGCCTACTGCCAAGCCGAGGAGTTTGGTCCGGGAATCGATCAGTTGGAAGCGGCCCGCAAGCTGAAGCCGAAGGATGCCAAGACGAAGCGCTTGCTCGAAGGCGCGCGCGCTCAGGCTGGCGAGCATCTGAGGATCGCCGAGCAGGGCGTCGAGGCGAAGCCCGCCGATCCCGCGGCTCATGCGACGCTCGGCCGCGAACTGCAGAAATACGGGTTCCGCGAAGCGGCGCTGTCCGAGTACGGCTCGGCGCTTGCGTCGATTCCCGCGCCGATCCCCGGTCAGTCCGGCGAAACCAAGCAACTGGCCACCGAACTCTATTACAACCGCGGCGTGCTGTACCGCGAGTTGGGGCGTGGAGACTCGGCAGCGCCCGAGTTCGCTCAGGCCCTGGAGTTGGATCCTTCGCTCGCACCGCAGGCGTACTACTTCATTGGCATGATCGCCGGCGACAAAGGCGACACCGAAGGCGCGATCAGCGCGCTGGGCAAGTCGGTGGACCGCGCGCCGAAGACGATCAAGTACCGCGACGCGCTCGCCGCTGCCTACGAGAAGGCGGGCAAGACCGCGGCGGCCAAAGAGCAGCGAGCCGCGATCGCCAAGCTGCAACCGCAAGGCAGCCAAGCCGACAACTAGCCAACGGCGAAATGAAATTTGCAGCAACGGCGAGACGCTCGCCGAAGTCGTGCTCGCGAAGGCACGGCGGCCTGCTGCTACACTGCGCGTGGCGCGCCGACCTCGGCTCGAATCGCGGCACGCACCCCTGCGCGGCAGGCTCTCGGGCCGGAGTTCTTGTTGCCTCACCTGCACCGGCGGCGTAACATCCGCCGCCATGTCGAGCGCCAAGATGCAATGCGCTGGTAGCCGACTCCGGATGCCGGAACCCTGCATCGCGCCGCCCCATTGCTGCTGACCTCTGGGCCAAGACCGATGTATGCCGTGACAATCGATGACGTCGTATGCGAAGGATGCGGCGAGTGCGCACAGCTGTGTCCGTTCGAGATCATCACGATGGTCGACGACAAGGCGGAGATCACCGGGGACTCGTCGTTGTGCACCGGGTGCGAGAGCTGCGTGGTCGTCTGTGAGCCCGGGGGCATAGCCCTGCAAGAGTACTGAGCGCCGCGCGTCGCAGCGTGAGGGGGGATCGAGGCCGAAAATGGACAAGTGGAAGACACCTCTGCTCGATGAACTGGAAGAAGGCGACTGGCCCAGCTTCGTCACCGAGATAAAGCGCGCGGCCGAAAAGTCAGAGGCCGCCGCCGACCTGCTCAGGCAGGTCGAGCGCTCCTACGAGAGCAACACCGGGCACTGGAAGCGCGGCGGAGTCGTAGGGGTGCGCGGCTACGGCGGCGGCGTAGTGGGACGATACTCGGCTTTACCCGAGGAGTTCCCCGGCGTCCGCGAGTTTCACAGTCTGCGGGTGAACCAGCCGGCGGGCTTCTACTACACCACCAAGAAACTCCGCGAGTTGTGCGACGTCTGGGACCAGTACGGCAGCCGGCTGCTGAACCTGCACGGCTCGACCGGCGACATCATCCTGCTCGGCACGACCACCGAGAACTTGCAGCCTTGTTTCGACGCTTTGAGCGAGGTCGGGTTCGACCTGGGCGGCTCCGGGGCTGCGATCCGGACGCTGAGTTGCTGCGCAGGCGAGTCGCGCTGTGAGCACGCGTGCATCGACACGATGGACATCACCCACGACCTGACGATGCATTTCCAGAGCGAACTGCATCGCCCCTCCTTCCCGTACAAGTTCAAGATCAAGAGTTCCGGCTGCCCCAACGACTGCGCCGCGGCCAGTGCGCGCTCGGACTTGGCGATCATCGGACTGTGGCGCGACAGTCTCGAAGTCGATCAGGAAGCCGTGCGCGAGTACGTCGAGGCCGGCCTGAACATCTTCGATCTGGTGATCCGCCGCTGTCCGACCTGGGCCCTGGATTGGGACGCCAAAGCCCGTCAGCTGCACGTCAATTCCGAGGATTGCGTCCACTGCATGAGCTGCATCAACCAGATGCCCAAGGCCCTTCACGTCGGCAAGCAGCGCGGCGCGGCTTTGCTCATCGGCGGCAAGGCGCCGGTCGTCAAAGGTGCGATGATCGGCTGGGTACTGGTGCCGTTCATGAAGCTGGAGCCGCCTTACACGGCGCTAAAGGAGCTGATCGTGACGATCACCGACTTCTGGGCCGAGCACGGCAGGAGCCGCGAGCGGGTGGCGGAGCTCGTCGAGCGCATCGGCCTGTCGGCGTTTCTCGAGGGGATCGGCATCGCTCCGTGCGCGCAGATGGTGAGCGAGCCCCGCTCCAACCCCTACGTGTTCTGGAACCAGGAGGAGCTCGAGAAACATGGCAAGAACTGATTTCGGACCGCCCGACTACCGCCAGATGATCCCGCCGATCATCGCGGAGAACTACGGTAAGTGGCGATACCACACCATTCCTCAGCCCGGGGTCCTCAAGCATTTCAGCGAGTCGGGAGCGGTTCTCACTTCCGTCCGAGTCGCCTCCCCGCGCCTGGTGAGCACCGATTTCGTCCGCGACATCTGCGACATCGCCGACGAGTACTGCGGCGGACACGTGCGCTTCACGACCCGTCACAACATCGAGTTCCTGGTCTCCGACGAGACGAAAGTCGAACCACTGCTCGGCGAGCTGGCCGCGAAGCACTATCTGGTAGGTGGCGTCGGGCACGCCATCAGCAACGTCGTCCACACCCAGGGCTGGATCCATTGCAAGAGCGCGGTCACCGATGCGTCGGGCCTGGTCAAGTCGATCATGGACGAGTTGCACGACTACTACACCGGTAAACTCGGCGTTCCGGCGAGACTGAGGATTGCCGTCGCCTGCTGCGTCAACATGTGCGGCGCGTGTCACTGCTCGGACATCGCCGTAGTCGGCATCCACCGCAAGCTGCCTTCGATCGACCACGAGATGGCAAGCAAGGTCTGCGAGCTCCGCTCTACGGTCGCATCGTGTCCGACCGGCGCAATCCGGCCGAACCCGAAGCTGAAGAGCGTAGAGATCAGCGACGAGAAGTGCATGTACTGCGGGAACTGCGGCGCGGTGTGCCCGGCGATCAACACCATGGATCCCGATACGGACGGCGTTTCGATCTGGGTCGGCGGGAAGGTCTCCAATGCCCGCACGACGCCGAAGCTGTCACGTCTGGCCATTCCGTATCTGCCCAACAACCCGCCGCGCTGGCCCGAGACTGCCGCGGCCGTCAAGAACCTCGTGCAGGTCTGGGCGGCGCGCGCCAAGCCGGGCGAGCGAATCGGCGAGTGGATCGCGAGGATCGGCTGGGAGCGGTTCTTCCAGGTGACGGGTATCGCTTTCACCGACAAACACATCGACGACTTCAGCCACGCTACGACGACGTTCCGGACGACGACCCAGTTCCGGCTCTGATCGTAGTCTTGCGGAGAGGGAAGCCCGGCATGCTGTTCTTCGTCGGTTGCATGCTTCCCTACCTGGCGGCAGCGGTCTTCCTGATCGGCATGACCTGGCGTACCGCTAGCTGGCTCGCAAGGCCGGTGCCCTTTGCGCTCGCACTCGATCCCGGCCAGTGCGGCGCTACGCGACGGGCCGCCACGATCACCGGCGAACTGCTGCTGCTGAAGAGCCTGTATCGGGGCGATCGGCGCTTGTGGCTCTGGGCCGGACTGATGCACGGGTCGCTCGCGTCGATTATTCTCGGGCACGTAGTCGGCATCGGCTGGGCTGGTCGGCAGTTCACCGTTCTCGGAATCTCCTCAGCAGCCAGCACCGCGCTGTCGCGGGGGCTGGGAGTCGTTTTCGGCCTGCTGTTGCTGGTG
The DNA here is from genome assembly GCA_016218925.1 of Deltaproteobacteria bacterium. Classification (GTDB taxonomy): domain Bacteria; phylum Desulfobacterota; class Binatia; order UBA1149; family CAITLU01; genus CAITLU01. The sequence continues at coordinate 8,552 of JACRCR010000166.1, forward strand.
TCGGTGATAGCGCTCTTGTACCGGCGGCTGGTGGTGCGGCACGTAAGGACGCTGTCGGATCCCGCCGACTATTTCGACTTGGCGCTGCTGGTGGCCATCGCCACCACCGGAATGCTGATGCGGCTGGCGCCCTTCGAACCCGACCAGAGCGCGGTGCGGACCTACCTGTACGGTCTGCTGACGCTCAGTCCGACTGCGATTCCCGGCAACTGGATCTTCATCGGCCACTTCGCTCTGGTCTCGATCCTGCTGACGTACTTCCCGTTCTCGAAGCTGGTGCATGTGACCGGCGGCGTCGTCAGTCGCGCCCTGGTCGCCGCGCCCGCGCGGAGATCGGCGATCGGGCCGGACGCAAGGGCCGATGCGGCGTCGCTGCGCTGAGAGATTGTCGCGATGAAGTCTCCACTGCATCTTGCCAAGGCACACGACCTCCCGGCGATCGGCATCGAGCCGATGCGCGAAGGCACGGACGGCGAGCAACTCGTGTCCGCGCTGGGCGAGCTGCGTGCGTCCACGCGATCGCTGGCGGTCATGCTCGACACGTGTACCAAATGCGGCAACTGCGCCGAGCAGTGTCACAGCTACCTTGGCACCGAAGACCCTTTCAACATTCCGGCCGCACGGGCCGATCTGATGCGCAGGGTCTACAAACGTCATTTCACCGCTGGCGGGAAGGTTCTCGGAGGCTTCACCGGCGCGCGAGATGTTGATGGCGAGACAATCGAGCGCTGGCTCACGTACTTCTACCAGTGCAACGAATGCAGACGCTGCGCGGTGTTCTGTCCCTTCGGCATCGACACCGCGGAGATAACCATCGCCGCCCGCCACATCCTTTCGCGGCTCGGCATCGTGCCGAAGTTCATGCAGGGCATAGCTGCGAACCTGCAAGCGACCGGCAACAACATGGGCATTGGCAAGCCTGCGCTGCTGGACAGCGCCCGGTTCCTCGAAGAAGAGATGAAAGAGGAAACGGGGCTCGACATCCGAATCCCGGTCGACGAGCCCGGCTCCGACATTCTGTACGTCCCGTCGTCGGCGGACTTCTTCACCAATGTCGATACGATAATCGGCGCGGCCAAGGTGTTTCACGTCCTGGGCGCCAACTGGACCGTTTCCTCGTCGGCGCTGGAGGCGGCCAACTTCGGGCTGTTGTTCAACCTGTCGATCATGCGGCAGCACGGCCAGCGGCTCGCGGCGGCGGCGCAGGCCGTGGGTGCGAGCATGGTCGTTCACGGCGAATGCGGACACGGCTGGCGGGCGGCTCGCATGTGCGCCGAGGGTGCCGAGGGACCGGCTCCTTTCCGGCTCGTGCACGTGCTCGAGTACGTGTGCGACAGCCTGTCACGACTGCCGCTGCGCAAGCTGCCCCTGCGCGTCACGCTTCACGACCCGTGCAACTACGCGCGCGCCGGCGGCATCGTCGAACAGCCGCGCGCGATTCTTCGCGCGTGCGTGGAAGAGTTCGTCGAAATGAGCCCCAATGGCCGTGAGAACTTCTGCTGCGGCGGCGGCTCGGGTCTGTTGATGGACGAGATGCTCGACGTCCGCCTCAGGCTGGGCAAGAAGAAGGCCGAGCAGGTAGCGGCGGTTGGGCAGCTAGACTACCTGGCCATCCCCTGCTCTATCTGCAAAGCCCAACTGCCGCCGGTCATGAAGCACTACGGAATGCCGGCGCTGGAGATGGGTGGGGTCATCGATCTCGTCGGCAAGGCTTTGAACTTGGGAGGTAATCGAACATGAGCGTTGCAGACGTCGGCGCGGAGAGCCTCGAACTGGATGAGGACGGGTTCCTGTGCGACCCGGGACTGTGGAGCGAGGACGCTGCCAAGGCGCTGGCCAGGCTCGAAGACATCGACGAGTTGACCGATGGGCACTGGAAGGTGATCCGCTTCCTGCGCGACTACCACCGGCAGTTCGGCATCGCGCCGATGGTGCGAAAACTGTGCAAGGAGACCGGGTTCACGCTGCAGGAAATCTACACGATGTTCCCTTCGGGGCCCGCCAAGGGGGCCTGCAAGCTGGCGGGACTGCCCAAACCGACGGGGTGCGTGTAGGCCGCTGCGCGGCGCGGCCGCATCTGATCGCGCTCGGGCTCGCTCGGAAGATGACCGGGCGGCCGGACCGCGACGGCCGCATAGGCTTACTCAAAACGGGGCATCGGGTGTAGTAACGTTGTACGTGAGGCAGTTCGTGCTGGCCGGCCACGGGCTGCCGGTCCGAGACCGGATCGGGAGGTGCTCCATGCGTAGTACCGTCACCGCGTCGTTCGTAGCGCTCTTCTTGTTGCTCTTCACCCCTCTCGCATCGACCGCACGCCAGTCCTGCGACGCGGACGGGAGCGACGCCGCCGCGCTGGCGAGCGCCCGCGAGGAGATTGACGCCGCCTGTCCCTGCGACGCGGCCTCCAGTCGCTCCCGCTATCGACAGTGCGCCCAGGCGACCCTGCGAGGCCTCGTCGCCAACGCGACGCTGCCGGCGGTCTGTCGCCGCCAGGCGCGCCGTTACGCGACCGTGTCGGTGTGCGGACGTCCCGGCAGCGTCGTCTGTTGCCGCGTGTCCGCGGACGGGCGCCAGCGCCACCGCGTGGTGTACGACGCCTCTGCGTGCATTGACACGCCCGATCGTTCGGCCTGCGTCAGTCCGTGGCAGAGCGCGGTGACTGGTTGTGACGCGAACGGCTGCGTCGCACCGGTCTGCGGTAACGGCGTCGTCGAGAGCGGCGAGCAGTGCGATCCACCCTCCGTGCTGAGCTGCGATTCCACGTGTCAGGCCATCGCCTGCGACACCGTCCCCGCCGCTTGCGGCAATGGCGTCGTCGACGCTGGCGAGACCTGCGAGCCGCCGGGCGTCGGCTCGTGCGGCCGCGACTGTAACGACGGCGCCTGCTCCGCCGCCGAAGCCGGCGAAATCGAGGTGGCCTGCATCGACGGCACGGCAACTATCGATTCGGCAGCAACGGCTGGTGGCTATCTGCTCGCCTGGAACGGCCCTCATCGCTACAGCGCCGAGGTACTGGCACGGCGCTTCGACGCCGATGGCGCGGCAATCGACAGCGTCGTCACGATCGCCAATGACGAACTGCCGTGCACGACCCAGAGCGGTGCTCCGTCGGTCGCGTCCGATGGCGGCGACTACTACGTTGCGTGGCCGGCCTACGGCGAACCATCGGATATGCCCGGTGCGATCTTCCAGGCGATATACGCAAGGCGCATCGGCGCGTCGGGCGGCGCAGCGCCCACCGACGAACTCGCGTTTACGATTCCGATCGGAACCTGCCGCGAGAGCATCGGCGGGCCCACCGCTGCGGCCGGTGGAGAGACCTCGCACTTCGCGGCCGCGTGGCAGGTAGTCGGCACCTGCTTCACCAGCGTCCTGTATCGGAATCCGGCCGGTGCACTGCTCGATTTCACCGCTGCGCCGGTGCAGACGCCGGCGCCGATCGGCATCCCGATCGACGCGCTGCCGTACCTGGCCTCCACCGGGCCAGCCGCAGTCGCCACACTCGGCAGCAGCACGTTGTGGGTGTGGCACGCGGTGTACGCACCCTCTTCCACTCCCCCGTATCAGCCGTTCATCGCCGCGGCCTGGTCGGACGGAGCCAGCACCAGTGCTCCGTTCTGGCTGAGCGCCAGACAACTCTACACCGGCAGCGGGCGCCCTCGCCCGGCGGCCGGTGCGAGCGCGATTTTGACCGTCTGGGGTCAGGGCGCCGACGACAGCGCAACCAGCGCCACGCAGGTTCGCGCGCTGCGCGTCACACGCGCCGACGGACGTATCGACCCCGACGGCGGACTCTTGCTTGCGACGGTGGCGACTCAGGTCAGCGGCGGGCCGGTCGCTGCGTTCGACGGAACCCGCTGGTTGGTAGTGTGGGCCCAGGCCGCAGCGGACGGCAACGAACTGCGGGCCGTCGCGGTAGAACAGGACGGCACCGTCGTGGACACCGAACCTCGCCTGATAGCCAGCGCGGTCGCGGCCGCCGAACCCGGAGTCGCATCGACTGGCGACGGGCGTGTGCTGGTCGCGTTTGCGAGGCCGGACGGGACCAGTAGCGCGCTGCGCGCCAAGCTGGTCGTACCCTGAGGCGGTCCGGGGCGACGCTGCAATCGTGCCAGATCTCGTCTCGCGAACCGTGCGCGGTTGCAGCGATACCGGCGCCGGCAACGCGGCGTGAGACGGGGCAAGCGCGGGGTAGAACGAACTACGCGACCGTCCCTGGTGCGGCGTTGCGTAGCGTGTTCCCGCTGCAAGGCGCTGCGCTGCGAGCCGAACCGCTCTCGCCGCCGGGACGGATCCAACGGTCGCGGATCGCGCACTTTCCATGTGCAACGGCGGCGGCAAAGCGTTACAGATGTCTGCGCCGCGTCAGCGTCGCCGTCGTGCGACAGGAGCCAATCATGAGAAAATCAGGGGTCCGAATTGCGGTTCTGTGTTTGGCATTGGGGGTTACGGGGGTCATGGCGCAGAGCGCCGAGGCTCTCGATCTGACCGGAAACTGGACGGGCACTTGGGTCTGCGTCGGCTTCGACGGAGCGAAGTTCGTAGACAGCAACAAGACCAGCACGCTGGCCCTCACGCAGGTCGGCGCCGCGGTGTATGCGAAGATGGACGGTGGCAACTTCACCTACAACGGATCGGTGATTGCCAATACCCTCAGGCCGGACGAGCTCGGAGAAGTCGCGTTGACCGAGTGCGACACCGACAATCTCCCGACGCTAGGCGCCGAAGGAGAGTTGATGCGCGCCAAGGTGAAGGTGAATCTCACCGGGTCGGTGGCGGTGTTCAAGGCGACCTCGATCATCGAGGGGCCGGACGCAACGCCTTTCGTCGGCTCGTGCAAGTACGCCTACAGGCGCATCGACCAGACCAATCCGAACCTGACGCCTTGCCCGTAATCGCACTGTAGCGTTGTCTCGGAGCGTGGCGGCGCGCGGTTCTCTCGCGCCGCCACGCGAGTTGCCGTCGACCGTGGCGGTCCGTCCCGCTCCGACTCTCGGCTCCGATCGGTCGAGCAAACAAATCGAAAGGCGCGACTTGACCCCCTTCACTCTAGCGGACATGTCGCAAGCCGCGACTTGACCCCCTATTTCTTGGGGAGCAGGTCCGCGAAGGTGGCGAGGCTGCGGCGCTGATTGGTCTTGGCCATCGCGGCTTGCTCTTCGGCGAGTTCTTCGGCAGCCGCGGCGTCGCGGTTTTGACGCGCGCGCTCGATCATCGACAGACTGATGCGGCGTTTCTCCAGATCTACCCCCAGGATCGTGACTTCCACCTGGTCGCCGATGCTGACCGCCTGGCGGGCGTGAGACAGGCGCCGATCCAGCGACAGCTTCGAGACGTGCGCGAGCCCTTCCAGCCCCGGAGCGATCTCGATAAACGCGCCGAAAGCTTCAACGCGACGCACGGTGCCGCTGGCTGAAGTGCCGGCGGGGAAGCGTTCCTGGATCGTCGACCAGGGATCGGCCGCCAGCGCCTTCATCGACAAGCCGACCTGGCGACGGCCGGTCGGTGCCTGCTCGATCTTGAGCACCCGTGCTTCGACGTGTTGTCCGACTTGCAGGACTTCGCTCGGATGCCCAACGCGGCTGTAGCCGAGTTCGCTGACGTGGATCAGACCTTCGACGCCGCCGAGGTCGACGAAAGCTCCGAAGTCGCGAATGTTCGTCACGGTGCCCTGCACGGTCACGCCGACCTGCAACTTCTTCCAGGTCTCGGCCGCCTTGGCCGCGGCTTCTTCCTCGAGCAGGTCGCGGCGCGACACCACGACGTTGCGACCGCCCGAGTCGATCTTGCTGACGCGGAACAGGAAACGCTGCCCGATATATTCCGAAGCGGGGACGCGCTCGCCCGGCCTGCGCTTGTCGATCTGGGAGCCGGGACAGAACGCGCGCACGCCGCCGATCTGCACGTCGAAGCCGCCTTTGTTCTCGCCTGTGACCAGGCCTTCGATCGGAATGCGGTGGGCCATCGCCTGCTCGAGTTCGGCAGGTATGTGTCCGCCGCGCCCAAGAGTTCGTCGCAGAACGATGGTGCCGGACTCGCTTCCATCGTCGACGACGGTGGCTTCGAGCTGATCGCCGACTACCAGCGAGACCGCACCGGTGGTCGGGTCGCGGAATTCGGCCAGATCGATCGTGGCCTCGCCTTTCCCGCCGATTGCCACGAAGGCGCTGCCCTGCCCTATCGCGATCACCGAGCCGCGCACCAGATCGCCGACCGCGAATTCCTTGCGGTGCCTGGTTCCTTTCGCTTCGCTGGCCGCGAACAGCGTCGCGAAGTCGTCTTCGGCCGGGTCTGACTTGCGTTGGTCGTTTTCTGCCATGGCCGGACCATAGCAAGCAACGCTCGCGGCCTCCACGCGGCGCCGCCCGCCCGTTCGCGCCGACCACGGCGGCCTTGGCCCGCGCACCCGACCCGTGTGGCGCGGTTGACAGGACCCGGACAAACCGAGACATACCGCCAGTTCGACGAACATCGCGCGAGCGCTACCGCAGTCGCGCCGGGAGGCCAGCCATGAGCCGCGAACGGATCGAGAGGAGTGGGTGCCTGAGCGTCCGCAACGGACGTCTGTTCGTCGAAGACATCGCCGCGAGCGACATCGTAGAGCGCTTTGGCTCACCGCTGTTCGTGCTGAGCGAAGCGCAGCTTCGCTCCAACTTCCGCCGTTACCGCGACGCGCTGCAACGCGGCTGGCCCGACGGACCCGTAGACATCCTGCCTGCCTTCAAGGCCAATCTGTCGCTGGCCGCGCGCCGCGTCCTGAGCGAGGAAGGCGCCGGCGCGGACGTCTACTCGCCGGGCGAACTGGCCGGCGTGCTGCGCACCGGTGTCGATCCCGAGCGCGTGTCCGTCAACGGCGGCGGCAAGGAGTTCGAGCACCTGCGCTGCTGCGTGGAAGCCGGCGTACGCATCACGGTCGAAGACATCGACGAGGTGGACCTCATCGAACAGGCTGCCGCAAAGCTCGGCAAGACCGCGCGCATCCGGCTACGCGTCAAGCCACCGGTGCCCGGCCTGTGGAAGCCGACCGATTTCGCGCGCTCGTTCATCCCGATCGATCTCGGCTTCCAGGTTTACAAATCCGGATTGCCGCTCGACAACGTCGTCGATGTCGGCCGCCGCGCGCTCGCCCATCCGCACGTGGAACTGGTCGGCCTGCACCTGCACGCCGGCCGTCACTCGGCGAGCCTGTGGTACTGGGAAGGCTTGATGCGTCACTACGCCGGCCTGATCGCCGATCTGTGCCAGGCGTGGAACGGCTGGCGCCCGCAGGAGATCGACGTCGGCGGCGGCATGGCCGCGCCGCGCGACCCGCACTCGCGAATGTTAGAGCGCGGCGATTTTCTCGGTTCGGTGGTCGGCTATCCGTTGCTGGCGGGCCTGCGGTTGCTCGGCGAGAAGACCTACCACGCCACGTTGTCGCGCCTGCTCGGCGCGCTGCTACACGAACATCCCACCCGCCCGATCGCGCCGTCGATCGAAGACTACGCCGCAACGATCACGTCGACCTTGCGCCGCGAACTCGGCGCGCGCGGCATCTCGCTCTCCGGGGTGCGGCTGCAGGCCGAACCCGGTCGCGGCCTTTACGGCGACGCGGGACTCCATCTGACGCGAGTGAAGGTGGTGAAGCGACAGAGGCAGCCGGTGCCACTGAACTGGGTGCTGACCGACACCACCGAGTTCTTCATGATGTGCGGCACTTTGGAAGCCAACCGCTACGACGTCATCGCGGTCGACATGGTGGATGCTCCGGCGACCTTGCAGGCCGAGGTGGTCGGTCACTCGTGCGGCCCCGATCGGCTGGCGCCGAGCCAGCATCTGCCCGAGGTCGAGCCCGCAGACGTGCTGGCCCTGCTCGACACCGGCGCCTACCAGGACGCCTCGGCGTCGAACTTCAACGCGATTCCGCGCCCCGCCACGGTGCTGGTCTGCGGCGCGAACGCTGAAATCGTCAAGACCGCCGAGACCGTCGACGATGTATTCGCGCGCGACGTTATTCCCGAGCGGCTGGCCACATCGCCGCACGCCTCGGGGCCGGACGACTCCGACGCGGCGGAACCGCAACGCGCGGCGAGCTGAGGCGAGGACACGATCATGGTGGAACTGGGCACTTTCGCTCTCGTCGTCGTAGTGGTTCAGCTGGTGGCCGCAGCCGGCATCGTCGGCTTCTGGATGACGGCAGGCCGGGCCGCGTTCGACGAGCCGTGGCGCCCGCCCGGGTTCGCATTGCACGAGCGCGCCTTCACCACGCCCGACACGATCGCCGCCGCGCTGATGGCGCTGTCGGCCGTGCTGGTGCTCGGCGGCCGCCCGCTTGGCCGCAGCCTGGGCCTGGTCGCGGCCGGGATGCTGCTGTTCCTAGCGGTCATCGACACCGTCTACATGCAGCAGAACGATCTGTTTCGCCCAGAGCGCGACGGGCGCATGCACACGGCGATCGTGGTCGCGGTGTTTGCTGTGTGCGGACTGATGCTGGTGGCGTATCTGATGTAGCGGACTTCGACGCGCGTACGTCGGCGGTTGTGGACAAGGGAGGCGCAAGATGCGGCGGCGAAGTTTCCTGATTGCCGGTGGCGGCGGACTGGCCGCTGTGGCGCTGGGTCTGTGGCGCCTGAGCCCCACCAACGAACACGCCCCGGCGGGCACCGGCGCGAAGACCGTCGCGCCTGCGGCGCTCCCGGTCTACGGTGACTGGACCGACCTGTATCGACAGCAGTGGACCTGGGACCGCATCGCGCGCGGCACGCATTCCAGCGCCAACTGCTTGTCGGCGTGCGCGTGGAATCTCTACGTGCGCGACGGCGTGGTCTGGCGTGAAGAGCAGTCGGCGCCCTACAAAGCCTCCAACGCCTCGGTACCCGACTTCAACCCGCGCGGCTGCCAGAAAGGCGCGTGCTACAGCAATCTTGCGGCCGGACCGACGCGGATAAAGTATCCGCTGCGCCGTGTGGGCGAGCGCGGCCAGGGACTCTGGAAACGCATCTCGTGGGACGAGGCACTCGACGAGATCGCGGTGACGCTGGTCGACGTGCTCGGCGCGCGCGGCGGCGAGGGCGCGATCTGCGAACTCGGCGGGCATCTCGACTACGGGCCGACTATGACGTCGGCGCTGCGCTTCTTCAGGCAGATCGGCGCGCCGGTGACCGACGCCACGCCGATGGTCGGAGACCTGCCGGTGGGCGGCACCATCACGTTCGGCGATCCTTTCATCGGCGGCAGCTCGGATGACTGGTTTCGCTCCGACTATCTGGTGCTGTGGGCGTTCAACCCGTCGACCACGCGCATTCCCGACGCACACTTCCTGAATGAGGCGCGCTATCGCGGCGCGCGCGTCGTTTCGATCGCACCCGACTTCAACCAGAGCGCGATCCACGCCGACCTGTGGATGGGAGTGCGTCCGGGCACCGACGCCGCGCTGGCGCTGGCCGCCTGCCATGTGGTCGTCGAGGAAGGACTCTACCGCACCGACTACGTCTGCGAACAGACCGACCTGCCGTTCCTGGTGCGCGACGACACCCATCGCTTCGTGCGCCAGAGCGATGTCATGGCCGGCGGCAGCGACACCATCTTCGCGATCTGGGACGGCGCAGCCAAGAAGCTGGTGTGGACGCTGGGGAGCGAAGGAAGTGAGGACAAGACGCTGGCGGTGCCGCAGGGCGTGCGCCCCGACCTCGAGGCTCGCGCGCAGGTGCGTCTGCTCTCGGGCCAGACGGCGGCGGTGCGCACGGTGTTCTCACTGATGCGCGAGCGCCTCGCCGGCTTCTCTCCGGAGAAGGCTGCAACGATCACCGGCGTGTCGGCGCCGGTAATCCGCGGCTTCGCGCGCGACTTCGCGGGGGCACGTTCGGCTCTCATCCTGGCGCAGTTCGGCATGTGCAAGAACTACCACTCGGATCTGGCGCAGCGCTCGCAGATACTGCTGGCATCGCTGACCGGCAACCACGGCAAGTCCGGCGGAGGGTGGCATTCGTGCGCGTTCGTCGCTCTGGACGGCGTGGGGCTGGTAGCGATGCAGGACAAGCTCGACCTCGCGCATCTGCTGCTGCTCGGCGCCGAGGCTTATCTGTCACCGGCGCAGGTGCGCGCCCGCTTCATGGACATCTACGTGTCGAGCACGTTGTTCCACGCCTGGCACGGCGGTCTAGCCAAGATTCAGGCCGCCCCCGAGCACGGCGATCCGGCACTGCCCGAGGGCGCCGCGCCGTACCTGCGCGAGGCGCTCGAGAAGGGTCATTTCCCGATCGGAGCGCCGATCGACGGGCCGCCGCCCGAAGTGTTCGTGTGCCTGTCCGGAAACGTGCTGCGCCACAGCCGCATGGGCAACCGGCTGCGCGACGGTCTGTTCGCCAAGGCGCGCCTCGTCGTCGACCTGTCGCTGCGCATGAGCGAGACCGCGCGTCACGCCGACATCCTGCTGCCGGCCGCCGGCTGGTACGAGAAGGTCGGCGTCAAGTACGTTCCCGCGTATGCTCCGTATGTGACGATGTCGGACAAGGCGGTCGAACCCGCGGGCGAATCGAAGCCGGAGTGGGAGATCTTCGCACTGCTGGCCGAGCGCGTTGCAGCCGAGGCGCGGCGCCGCGGCGTTCTCGAGACCAAAGGCTTTCGCGGCAACACCTGCGACATCGCCAATCTGGGCGAGCGCTTCACCGACGACGGGCGCTTCGGTCCCCACGACGGAGAGAAGGTCGTCGACTTCATCCTGAAGACTTCGCAGGCCACCAAGGGAATCACGCTGGCCGATCTGCGCGACAAAGGCGGCGCGGTGCGACTCACCGGTGTCGGTCCGGGCGGCGGCGACGGCATCCACAGCGACTACAGCCCGGACGAGCCGGTGGTGGCGATGCGCGATTTCGTCGAGAAGAAGCAGCCGTATCCGACGCTTACCGGGCGCCAGCAGTTCTACATCGACCACCCGTGGTTCCTGCGTCTGGACGAGCAACTGCCCACCCACAAGGACCCGCCCACGGCCGGCGGCAACCATCCGTTCACGATGACCGGCGGCCACACGCGCTGGAGCATCCACGCCATCTGGCGCGATCATGCGCTGCTGATGCGCCTTCAGCGCGGCGAGCCGGTGGTGTTCGTCAACGAAGCCGACGCGCGCGACCTCGGCGTCGGCGATCACGACCCGGTGCGCGTGTGGAACGACATCGGTACTTTCCAGGCACGCGCCAAGATCACCGGCGCGATCCGCCCGGGACAGCTCCACATCTTTCACGCCTGGGAGCCCTACCAGTTTCGCTCGCGCGACAGCCATCAGGCGCTGATCGCGAGTCCGCTCAAGGTCACCCAGCTCGTAGGCGACTACGGACAACTG
>JACRCR010000167.1 GCA_016218925.1 Deltaproteobacteria bacterium
CCAGGGTAGGTCGGGCCCGCTCGCTTCGTCCTTGCGGGCGCGCTCGAGGCTCGGGCGCAGGCGCTCTGCGCCCGCGAAGAACGCAGCGTCGTCCTGCGGCTGCACCACCCGGAAGAACGGAGGTCTGAGCTCACGCAGATACGAACCGCGCGCGAGCCACGGACGTATCTCCGACTGAGCCAGAGTCTGCGCGGCGACGGCTGCGGCGCCGAGCGCGAACACGACGGCGCCCTCGAGCCTGAGCCGCGTGGGAGCGATTTCGCGCAGATGGAAGAAGCACGCCGTCGCGGTGATCAGCCAGGCGCCCACGTATGCGTAGTTGGCGAGCAGTCGCCAGGAGAACGCGAAGGCGCCCGCGTCGACGGCTTCGTCGAAGAGCGAGAGCCCGAGCAGCGCAGCAAGGGCTATCGTGAGGTGCCGCTCGAAGCGCGCATGTCCGGCGAAGATACGGGCGAGGACCGTCCAGCCGGAGGTCCAGACCAGCGTCAACGTCACGAGGACACCGAGCGGCAGCACGTAGCCGGTGACCTTGAACTCGGTGGTCTCCGAGAGCCACTGCGAGAGCGTCTCGAGAGCGACCACGGCGAGCGCGAGCGCGGCAGCGGCAGGCCAGGAGCGCGTGGCGGGAACGATGCGCTCCGGCGCTACAGGATGGTCGGCCTGCCGCAGGTGCAGCAGTGTGCGACCGATGCGCAGTGGTCGTTCGCCGTCGACGATGACTCTCGACTGGCGTCCGCCGCCCTCGAGGTAGATGCCGCCTGCGCTCCCGAGGTCCTCGGCGACGAGACGCCCGGCTTCGTCGCGGAAGACGCACAGGTGGTTTGCCGCGACGAACGGGTCGTCGACGATGACGTCGTTGTCGTAACCGCGACCGATCCGGATCGCGTCGCCCTCGCAGCGGTGACGCGCGACGAGATTGCGGTGACGGTCGAGTATTTCAACCCAGATCATTTCGACTCCGCCGCCGCTGCGCCGGCCTTCGCGTAGCCAATCGCACCCAGAAACTGCCGGCCGAGCAGTAGCGCGTTGTCGTACGTGGTGCCGCGCAGTTCGAGTCGCGAGACGAGTGCCTCGCTGCTGCGATCCTGTGTCACCGCCATCACCGAGACGTCGTAGAGTCCGTCAAACTCACGGTATGCGCGCGAGCACCACACGGCGCGCATCAGCGGTCGTGGCTCGCCACCGCGGAACTCGAGAAAATCTTCGTGGCACTGCTGCGGCGTCAGTCGTCGGCTCATGGCGTCGATCGTCCACGAAGGCTGGATCTGTTGCGCCACGAACGCGGCGAACTGGAAAGCGTTGAGGTCGACGCTGCGCGCGTGGGCGTGCGAGAACTCGATCTGACCCGTCTGCAGGTTGCCGGCGATGAACAGCGAGGTGCGCGACTTGCACTGGGTCGTGTCGAGGATCGCACGCGGTTTCGGCTTCGCGTCGGCATTCGTGCGCGCCCAGCAGTTGAGCCAGGGGACCGCGCTTTCCGGTGCGAGGTAGGGGCCGAAGGTCGCGGGCCGAAAGCCGCTTCCCGCGACGGCTTGCATGAGCCCGGCTTGCCACGCGGTGAGCTGCCGGGTGATCTCGGCGCGCGCATCCTCGGGAGTGAGCGGCGCGCCGTCGCGGGCTTTGGCTACCAGCGCGGCGGCCTCGCGCGGCGGCACCAGAAAGCTCACGAGCTCGCCGCTGAGCTGCTTGGCGACGTTCACGCCGGCGATACGGCCCTCGGCGGTTACTGTCGGTCCGCCGCTCATTCCCGGGTTGAGCGCGCCGGTGAAATGGATCCGTTCGTTGTAGCTGTAATCGACGAGCCCGTTGTAGGTGCCTTCGACGATCGTGAAGCCGAGATCGAGCGGATTGCCCATCGCGAACAACCGCTCGCCCTTCGGCATCGAGCCGGCAACGCCGCGCGGGTCGAACTCGAAGTACGAGGGCATCGGCTCGTCCAGGCGTACCACGGCGAGGTCGTTGACGACGTCGATCGCCTGCAGCGTGAGCGGGCCGCGCGAGCCGTCGGGAGCGGCGTACTCCAGCCGATAGGTCGCGGGTTCCAGCGCGTACTGCGAGACCACGTGGTAGTTCGTCAGCGCGAAGCCGTCGGCGCTGACGCTGAAGCCGGAGCCCAGCGACGACTGCCGGTCGGCCGACTCGACGAGCGTCCGTATCTGCAGCAGGCGCGGGCGCGCGGCGGCATAGATCGATTCCGCGGCCGAGGAAATCGGCGCGGATGCCACCGGCGGCGTCCCCTGTGTCGCGGGCGATGGTTGCGCCGCGAATGCTGCGGCGGACGGCTGCGCTGTTGCGGTCGCGGCGGCGAAAACGACGATTGCGGCAGCGCGTGTGAGGGTGGCCGTGGCCGCGCCCGCCGCTGTCGCGGCCACGCCTGCCGCGCGATCAGTGTTGCCAGTGCGACGGGCGCGACGAGTGCGCAGAACTTCCAATTGGCGTCTCCTCTCTACGCTGCGCGGATGAGATGACGTAGACTCTGTCGACTTGGTCGGCCTGAGGCCAGCGTCATGGCCCGCGCTGACTCCTGACCGCACACCCACCAGGTTCGGTGACTCCGAGCCTGCTGCCGGTCCGCCGATGCGTCAGGGCTACTCCTTCATGGCCAACTCGGCGACGCTGGCGGTGCCGGCGACCGGCGGACGTGTGTGCGCGGCAGGCGCGGCGACCAGGTTACCGACGAGCCCCGCGACGAACTTTGGGGCATCACCAAACCGTTGCCGGCATTCATCGCAACCCGGCGGTGGATTCAGACCGATTGGCGATCTAGGACAGCCAGCATGATGAGGCTGCGCAAACCGAGGCTCGATGCCGCCGTCGCGCTGCTGCTGCTTTGCACGGGCTGCGCGGGGCAGCATCCTCTGGCAGGCCAGCTCCTGCCGTACCGGCAGGTCTCGCTTGCGGATGTTACCGACGATCTTCCGGTGCAAAGTCTCGCGGACGCCGGGCGCGCCAGTCTCGCCTACTACGAAAGGACGGGCGTCGATCCAGGCGCCGTCGTGCTCGACAACGATCGCTACGACGCGAAGGATCTCGAGCGCAGCGTCCGGCGCGTGCTCGAGCTCATCGAAGAGACGCCGGCCGGGCAGCTTGCCGCGCGTCTGGCCGGCGAGTGTCGGGCCTACGCTGCCGACGAACCGGCGAGGTTCACCGCATACTACGAGCCGCTGCTGGCGGCGCGGCGGCGGCCCGACGCGCGCTTCCGCTATCCGATCTATCGAGCTCCCGACGCCGCGCAGCGCGGACTGTTGATCGAGCGCTTCGGCCGGCTGCCCACGCGCGCGGAGATCGACGGCCAGTACGGAGCGGTTGGCGCGGGCGGACAGCGAGCTTCGGAGCGGCCCGCGGCTGGCGCGGGCGTGGGCTGGCGCGGGGCTGCGCATCGTCGCGGTGACGGCGCCGCACTGCGCGGACTCGGCCTGGAACTGGCCTGGCTCGACGACCCGGTAGCTCGTTTCTTCCTGCACGTGCAGGGCTCGGGCCGCCTGCGCTTCGAGGACGACTCGCAGCTACGCGTGGGCTTCGCAGCAAGCAACGATGCGCCGTATCGCAGCGTCGGCGCGGCGATGCTGGCGCGCGGGCTGCTCGCGAAAGACAACGCTTCAGCGCCGGCAATGCGGACCTGGCTCGCCGCGCATCCGAGCCAGCGCGACGCGCTGCTATTCGAGAACCCGCGCTACGTGTTCTTTCGCGAGGTCGCCGCGCCCGGCCCGATCGGAGCGCTCGGCGTTGCGCTGGTGCCGGGACGCTCGCTGGCTACCGATCCACACTTCGTTGCGCGCGGCATCCTCACCTTCGTGCGTACCCGCGCGCCGGTCGTCGACCGCGACGGGCGCCTGGTCGGCCAGCGGCCGCTGGCGCGCTTCGCCTTCAGTCACGACGTCGGGGCTGCCATCCGCGGCCCGGCTCGCGCCGACATCTTCTGGGGCTCGGGGGAAACGGCCGGTGCCGAGGCCGGCTACCTCAACGAAGCCGGAGAATTCTTCGTCCTCGTCTGTGGCAGTGGCGGTAACCGGTCAGCCCGTCGCAACTCGTGGACGCGGCGCTGAGCTCCGCGAGTTGGCACCGGCCGGCGCGGCCTGCTGAGTCACTCGTCGCACTCGCGCGTCAGTCGATATAGCGCGTTCGCACCTCGGTCGAGGTCAGCGGCAGTTCTACCAGCAGACCATCATGGGACAGCTCGACGCCCGCCGGGCGCACGTCGGCAACGCCGCGCAGGAAGATCTTCTCGGCGATCGGGCCGGCGGGCGGCGGGGTGAGATGGTAGAGCACCAGCAGCTTGACGCCCGCGTCGTTGGCTTCCTGCGCAGCTTCGACCGGGCTGGTGTGGTAGCTCGGGATGTCGTGAAGGATCTGCGCGTAGCGCGCGCGCCCGAGTTTGCCGGCCACTTGCTCGGCGATGGCAACGATGAAGTTGGCTTGGGCTTCGTGCATCAGCACGTCGGCTCCCTTCGACATGCGCACGAGGTTCTCCGACTTGGTCGTGTCGCCGCTGACGACCACCGAACGCCCACGGTAGTCGAAACGATAGCCGACAGCCGGATGGATCGGCGCGTGGTGCACGCTGAAAGCCGTGACGCGAAGGTCGCCATCCTGGAATACGACGGCTTCGTTGAAGTCGTCGGCGCCGCCGCTGCCGGGGCCGTTCACGGCGAACGGACGCGCCTCCATGCGGGCGATCGACGGCGGCAGGAAGTCGGCGCCGTGGTGCGCGACGCGATACGAGGTGTCGAGTGCGTAGGCCTCGGTGAAGCCGCCGACTACTCGCTCGACGCCGGTGGGCCCGTAGACCTGCAACGGCTTGTCGCGACCCACTCCCCAGCTCTGCAGGTTGAATTCGCCGAGCTCGCCGATGTGGTCGGAGTGGAAGTGGGTATAGAAGATCGCACCGATCTTTTCGCCGGGGATCTGCCACAGCGCCAGGTTCTTCCAGGACCCGTTGCCGGTGTCGACGATGTAGAAGCGACCGCCCGCGAAGACGGCTACGCACGGACCGGCGCGCTTGGCGTCGGGCATCGGCGAGGAACTGCCGCACACCAGCGCGCGCAGCGCGTCGTCGGCAAACAGTGCGGCCTGCGAGCGTCCCATCGCGTCGGTCGCCATGCCCTCGATGAAGCGGTCCTGCATCGCGGGGTTGCGCAGCAGCAAGGCCGCGATGACGACGAACGCGAGACCGAAAACCACCAGCCCCAAAAACAATCGCCGCATTGGAGTCTCCTTGTTGCTTCGCACTTACACGCGAGCGCCGGCCTACCAGGCCGAGTATCCGCCGTCCACTGCCACCGTGGTCCCGGTGACGTAAGAGCTGCTCGGTGCGGCCAGGAACAGGCACGCCGAGCGCAATTCTCCGCTACGTCCGATGCGACCCATCGGGTTGCTCGATGCCATGCGCTGTTCGACCCCCTCGCGCTCGAGGCTGCCGTGGGTCATCTCGCTGGCGAACCACGATGGCGCGATGGCATTGACCGTGATCGCGTCTTTGGCCCACTCCACCGCGAGCTGGCGCGTCAGATTTTCCGCTCCGCCCTTGGTGGCCGCGTAACTGGCCACCCGAAACAGCGAACTGCCAAGGCGCGCGAAGATCGAAGTCACGTTGATGATGCGTCCGCCGCCGGCCTCGCGCATCTGCGCCGCAGCCAGCAGGCTGCACTGGAACAGCGCGCTCATGTTGAGGGCCACCGTGGCGTCCCACTCCGCCGGCCACTGCTTCTCGGCGCGCCCGGTCGGGGCCACGCCTGCGTTGTTGACGAGCGCCCAGACCGGACCGAGTTCGCGGCGTATCCGCGCGAAAGCCGCCGTGGTCGCGTCGCGATCGACGATATCGAGAGCGATCGGCAGCGCGCGCACGCCGTGACGCTCCTGGAGTTCAGCGGCTGCCGTGGCGAGGCGGTCGGCGCGGCGCGCGAGCAGCGCCACGTCGGCGCCGGCGCTGGCGAGCGCATCTGCGAACTCGATGCCGAGCCCCGCCGAGGCACCGGTGACGACCGCGACGCGGCCGTGCAGGCCGAACAGTTCGAGTAGGTTGGTGGCGACGCCGCCGGGCATGGCGCGGCACAGTACCCGAGGGCCGGACCGCTGTCACGGCCCACCCGAGGCGCGCTTGCACCGTCAGCAGGGGGCTGCGACAAACTGCGTCTTTGCCGATGTCTACGTCTTCGCCCACGCTGATCCGGCCTGGTGCAGCGGAAACTCCCAGAAGCGAGCGCGTTCAGGTGAACGGGCTCTGGCTGAACGTCAGCGACTGGGGAGGCGAAGGCGATGTGCTGTTTTTCGCGCATCCCACCGGTTTCCTCGGGGCGCTGTGGCGGCCCATCATCGAGAGGCTGCGCCGCGCCGGCGTCACCTCGCGGATCTACTCGTACGACCAGCGCGGCCACGGGCTGTCGTCCAAACCCGACAGCGGCTACGAGTGGGGCAACTTCGTCGAGGACACCGCGCAACTGATGCGGCTGCTGGGGATCGAGAACGCGCTCGGGATCGGCCACTCGGCCGGCGGCACCACGCTGGCCGCAGTGGCCAGCCGCGAGCCGCGCCGCCTGCGGCGCCTGGTGATGATAGATCCGGTGCTCTACGAGCCCGCGCTGGCGCGTCTGGTTGCCGAGCTCGGAGGCAACCCGATGGTGGCGCGCACGCGCACCCGGCGCATGGTCTGGTCTTCGCGCGAGGAACTTTTCGGCTCTTATCGAAAGCGCGAGCCCTATTCGACGTGGACCGACGAAGCGCTGCGCGTCTATGTGAACGAGGGCACCTTCGAGCGGCCCGACGGAGAGATAGAGCTGCTGTGTCCGGCGCGGGTCGAAGCGCAGGTCTACTCGGCGGCGCCGGACTTCGACGCCTTCGACTGCCTCGGCAAGTTGACGACGTCGGTGCTGCTCCTCCGTGGCGAGCGCAGTACGACCTTCGATGAGGAGAGGGCACGCCGTGCGGTGGAAGCGGCGCCGCACGCGCGACTGCTGACTATCCCCGGCACCACACACTTCATCCCGATGGAGAGACCCGACGAGGTCGCGCGCCTGATCCTCGCCGAGGCGGCGTGCGACGGATCGGGCGAGCGCCGGCGCTGAGGACTGCGCGATGGCGATGGAGCGTAGCGAATCCCTTTCGTGGCCGATCCGGTCGGCCCTTGCGTGGGGCGTCCATCTCTACACCGCGCTCGGTGCGGTGCTCGGGTTCCTCGCCCTGGCCGCGGCTTTTCGTCAGGACTACACCGAAACGTTCCGTTACCTGGCCTTCGCACTTCTCGTCGACTGCACCGACGGAACGCTTGCCCGCCGCGCCAACGTCAAGCAGGTGCTGCCGTGGATCGACGGTGAGCTTCTCGACAATATAGTTGACTACCTCACCTACGTCGTGGTTCCGGTCGCCGTGCTGGTGCAGCCGGGGATTCTGCCGCCCGGTACCCAGGCGGCCGCGCTCTCGATCCTGCTCGCCAGCGCCTACGGTTTCTCTCGCACCGACGCGAAGGGTTTCGTCGAGCACTACTTTCAGGGCTTCCCGTCGTACTGGAACGTGCTGGCGTTCTATTACGTCATTCTCGGCACCGACCCGTGGCTGAATCTGGTTCTGATGCTGGTCTTTGTCGGCCTGGTGTTTGCGCCGATGCGCTGGCTCTATCCCAGCCGCATGGAGAAGATGCGGACGCCCACGCTTGCACTCGGCGTGGTGTGGGGGGTGATGGGATTCACGCTGCTGGCGCAGATGCCGGCGGTTTCGGAATCTCTGGCCTGGCTCTCGCTGTTCTATCCGCTCTACTACACGGTCGGCTCGGTCGTGTACCACTTGACCAACGAGTAGCGCTGCGCGGCGCCGCGTCGCGCGAAGAGCGAGCCGGGCGACAAACCCGCTGGACACGGCACGGGGTCGTCGGGCATATTCGCTCAACGGGGAGTTAGCAGTGCGTTCCGGGTCCAAGGACCCTCCCCCAGCGCGCTGCCGATTCATTGATGAGCAAGGCTGGAGTCCGACCGCGCAGGCATGGTGCACTGCGCGAGGTTGTCGCGCTTGCGCGTGAGGACCGCGACGTTTCAGAGGCGTCGAGCCGGGCTCGTTGAACGGACGTTCAGGGGAAATACCTGTGAAACAACATAAACGAGTTCGAACAGTTGCCCGCCGCTTCTCGCGGGTGTTGGCGGTGTCGGTGTGCGCGGCGTTGGCGCTGGCGGCCGGCGCACACGCATCGCTGGTACGCGTCAATCTGGGAATCTACGGCGGCCTGACCAATGACCTGGCCGCCTACGAAGACTTCAGCGGCACCACGCGGCTGGTCGCCGCCGTGGACGGCGACGTCGGTGGCCTGCGGCTCAGCAATGCGGGCACGCGCTGGGAGCCGATCTTCTTCGGCCGGCCAGGCGCGCTCTCCGCGGTCGAGGCCGATGTTACCGACTCCGGTGTAGGCAGCGGCGCGGGCGTGGTCTACGCGCTGACGCTCCAAGGTCAGTTGCTGAGCAATGCCAGCAACACCACCGGAGCGTGGTCGCGCGCGGCGTGGGCCACGGTGACCAACGGCGGCGTATTTCACGACGGCGTGGGTGTGGTCGAAGGCATCTCGACGATCGTCAGTGCGGCCAGCGGCACCTACGTCGGTACTTTCAACGGCAACGTCTACCGCAGCACCGATGGCGGCGCGACGTGGGCGTTGCTGGCCAACGTGCTTCCGGCTTCCCGGGTGGAGTCGATCGCACCGTACGTCGACGATCCGACCAACCCGGCGGTCTACGTGGTCGTCGACAACGCCAGCACCAAGCAGCTCTATCCGCTCGCATACGCGGGCAGCTACAGCGTCGGTGCGCAGGTCGTGGTGGCGGGCGGCGCGGTGGCGATCCAGCGCGTGTACGTCTACCCGTCGACGGGAATCGCGGAGGCGCCGCTGTTGTTCGTGACCGGCGACTCCCCCAGCCAGTCCGTCTATCGAGGACCCAACGATGGCACGTCGTGGTCGACGGTGACCAAGACTTTCCGCTTCTTCCAGGGCATGTCGTTCGATACGGTAAACGACCGCATCTTTGCGGTCGGCAGCGTTTCTACCGACCGCGGCCTCTCCTGGACCGACCTTCCTAGCTACGCGCGCCCCGAAGGCGATATCCATCCTAACGACGGCACCGCAGTGCTGGATCCGAACGATTCATCGCGGCTGTTCGTCGGCTCGGACTGGTTCGCCGGCGAGTACACCGAGTCGGCCGGTTCGTGGAGCGCCGCCGGCGAGATCGTTTCCGACAACGCCGGCGTCACCGCGGTGATCATCAACGACATGCAGCAGATCGCGACCTCTACTGCACTCAAGGACACGTTTGCGATCGGCGGCAAGGCCGGGCTCGGGGTAACGACCGACTACCTCAGCCACGGTGGAGCGCATCCGACCTGGACGTTCCCGGTCTATCCGATGGACGACGGTTCGGAGATCACCGAGGTTCACCTCCAAGACTACAACGGCGACGGAACCGTGGTCGAGACCGTGTTTGCCGGCAACCGCGGCGGCAAGCTCTACAAGTCCACCAGCGGCGGGACCACCGCCGCCGCGTTCACCAAGGTGTTCGATGTCAGCGTCGATACTCCGACCTACGCGGTCGACCCCAACCGCGTGCAGATAAGCGACCTGGTCGAGGGCGCGACCAGCGCCGACGAGATGTACCTGGCCTTCGGCGACTGGGACAACGGGAACCTCGCCGGCGGCATCGCGTGCTCGACCGACGACGGCGCGACTTGGACCATCGATCCGGCGTGGGCCACGTTCGGCGACAGCATGCTGGTGCAGTCGCTGGTGTCGACGACGACGCGGCTGTGGGCCGGCGTGGGCAAGAGCGACGACGCCGATCCGGCACATCAGGGCGTCTACGCGAAGATCGGCAGCCTCTCGGGCTGCGGTACGGGCACCTGGTCGAAGATGACCAGCTCGACGGATCTCGACACCGCGATCGTCTACGACCTGGAGGCTCCCAACAGCTCGCTAACCTACGCGGCCTCATCGGCCGGCCTTTTCTACGCGACGCGATCGGGCGCGGTGTGGACCTGGCAGGAGCTCACCGGCTCAGTCGATCCGGAGCTCTCAAAGCTCCCTTCGGGCGTCTACGACGAGTACACGGCGCTGGCCTACAACCCTGCTCCGACGGGTTACGACGAAGAATTCTTCGCCGCGGTTGGCGACGAGATCTATCGCATCCGGCTGCTCGGCGTCGCGTGGACGGTCGACAAGATCTCGCCGACCCCGCACGAGAACGTCAACGTGCTGCTGTGGGACGAACTGGTGGTCGGTGGTGACGGTTCGGTGGCGACTCTCGGCACGCCGTCGAAGTCGCAGAGCGCCTGCCGCAAGGCGGTGAGCAAGGCACGTTCGAACTACGTAAAGTCGGTACAGAAGGCGATGGCGCGTTGCCGCGACGCTTACGGCGCCGGCGGCCCGAGCTGTCCCGACACGGTCGCCCAGGCGGCGATCGACAAGGCTGCAGCCAAGATCTCGTTCGCGGCCAAGTGCAGCGACGACGACGTCGAGGCGCTGGCCGAGAACTGGCCGGCCAGCTGCTGGAACGTGACCACCAGCGCCGAGCTCGACACCTGCGTGCTGGCCGATGTCGCGGCCGCTGCGGCGCAGGCGATCGCGGTCGACTACGGCACCGAGAATGCCGGCCGCGTCGGCGTCGCTCTGGCCTGCCAGAAGGCGATCGGTGCGTCGTACGGCGGCAAGCTGCTGTCGACCATCTTGAAGGGCGCGGGCAAGTGCGAGGTGAGCCTCGACAAGGGCCGCGCCGCCGCGTGCCCCGACGCGTCGGCCGAGTCGAAGGTCGACAAGGCCGAGACCAAGGCTGCGTCGAAGATCGCGTCGGCTTGCTCCAACGCCGACGTGTCCGCACTCGACGCTCTCGGCTTCGGTGGCACGTGCAGCGGCGTAGGCAATCCGGCGGATCTTGCGGTCTGCCTGGCTGCCGACCAGAGCGCCGTTGCCGATCAACTGCTGTCGGCTCCGCAAGACGCCTTCTAGGAAGGCGAGTGGTATAGCCTCGCGGCCGCCGGCGTGCGGCCGTGAGTGCGCAACCAAGAGGGGCAGCTCGCATGGGCTGCCCCTCTTCTGTTTGGTTCGTTCCCTGCGCTGGCAGGCGAGCATTGCTCCGATTCCGGCCGGCGAGTATACCCACCGGCATACTCGTGGACTCATAAGGCCAGGATCTTCGTTGCGGCCGTTTCAGGAAAGTGTTCGCCGCCCGGCGTGCGCGATTGCGCTGGTCGCCGCGCTGTTGGCGACAGCTTGCGATGAGATCCCGGCGATCCGACCTCCGCACGTGATGAGTCCGACCGAGGCCGAGCACCTGGTCTTTCCCGCCGCGTTCACGCCGGCACCGAATGTCGACGAGGAACGCTGTGCACCGGCGAGTGGGGCCGGCGCCGTGCCCGGTTGGCTCCGCCAAGCCGCCGAAGCCACGAGCTGCAGCGATGGCCTGCGCACGGTGCTGGCGGCTTTCGCGGCCTCGCCGGCGGTCGACGATGAGACCGCGACGTCCGCACGCCTGCAGGACCTGCTGACGGCGGCGGCGTTGTGCGACGCTGTCGAGGTGGTTGAGCGACTTCTGGCGCGCGGAGTCGACGTGAACGGACGCGATGCCTGCGGCGACACCGCGCTGGTGGCCGCGGCTTCGAGCGGAGCCGGGCGTGCCGCGCGGCGATTGCTCGTGGCGGGAGCCGATCCCGATCTTTTCGCCGGAACCCGGCGCTGGCAGCGAACCCCGCTGCTGGCGGCGACGATTCGCGCCGACAGCGACCTCGCGCGTGTTCTGATCGAGGCGGGCGCCGATCCGAACGCGTCAACACACGCCGGCCGCACGGTGCTGATGTTCGCGGCTGCGACCGGGGAATTGCGATTGATCGCGCTGTTGCTCGCGCGTGGGGCCGATCCGTGTGGCAGCGACGAAGCCGGGCTCGATGCAGCCCGCGTCGCACGAGCGCACGACTTTCTGACCGCGGCCGCATTGCTCGGCGAGAAGGCCTCGTCGTGCGCGACGCTCGGCGACCGTGAGCAGGCCGCACAGGAGCCGCGATGAAGCGGCGCGGATCGGTGCTGGCCTGGGCGGCAATCGCCGTTGCGCTGTGCCTGCACGCCGGTCTGTGGAACCGAGCGCTCGGTGCCGACAACCGTCTCTACTTCTACATGGCCGAGCGCGCGGCGTCGGGAGTGGCTCCGCACGTCTCGGCACCCGACGTCAAGAACCAGCTCGCGACGCTGGTGTCGGGGGCTTCGATCGTCGTCGGTCGCGCCATCGGACTCGACGACGTGCGCGCGGGCAGGCTGGCCAGTCTGGCCACGCTGGTCGCCGGAGTCAGCGCGGTCGGCCTGGTGGTCTTCGAACTGGGAGGCTCGACCGCCGCGGCCGCCGTCGCCGCCGTCTCGACGCTGGCCTTCGGTTCTCTGGTCGACCATTCGGCGATCGGCTTCAACCCCAAGGTCTTGCTGTTCGCGCTGATCGCGTGGACGCACTTGTTGCTGGCCCGCGGTCGTTTCGGTCTTGCCGGAGTTTCGGCAGCGGGCGCGTTGCTGTGCTGGCAACCGGCGGGTGCGGTCTGCGTCGCCGCGTCAGCGGCCGCGTTGGTGCAGGCGCCGCGCTGGCGCAGGATTTCGCATCTAGCGCTCGGCGGCATCGCGGCCGTCGCGCTCTACGAAGCCTATTTCGCGTGGCACGGCGCGCTGATGCCGCAGCTCTTCCAGGCTTACCTGCTGCCGCTCGGAAGCGTTCATGGCACGGTGGATGTGGCGGATGGGCTTTCCTTCGTCGCGTTCTGCGAGCAGCGCGGGCTCGACCGTTTCGGGCTGCCGGCGGCAGCGTTTGCGCTGTTCCTCGTCGACCGGCTGTGGTGGTTACTGCGGCGCGCAGACTCGGCTTCGGCAGCGCAGGCGAGCACGGCGCCTGCGGCATTGCCCGCGGTGGTAGCGCTGATCGTGGGCGGGCTGGCGTGCATCGCATTCACGATCTACGACCATCAAGCCGAGCCCGATCGCTTCCTGCTGTCCGCCTACTTCGCGACCGCGTTCGGGGTGGTCGTCGATCGTGCCCTGCGACTGCTCGGGTCGCTCGGCGGGCAGCTATTCGTGGCGCGCCTCGAGGCGGTGCTCGTCGTGCTGATCCTGGTCGTGTCCACGCACACGTCGAGGGATGTTGACGGGTCGGTCCCGGCACTGGAGCGGCAGTTCGAAAGCGCGCGGATCGTCCGCATGTACGCGGATGCCTACGGCACCGTGTGGGCGTTCGGCTGCGCGCATCTGCTGGGTCTCGCCCACATGACCAACTATCACCCGCTCGCCTACATATGGGACGATCTCGAGCTCTATCTGGACGCCGCGCGGTTCGAGCCGAAGGTCGGCGGACGCCTCCCGGACGTCATCCTGGCGGCTCGCAGCTTCCCCGGGCAAACGCGTCTGACCAGGGAGTATGCGGCGGTCCCCGTGCCGGCGCTGTCGCAGGAGCGCGTTCGCCTCTACGTCAGAAAAGAAGCGCGGGTGGAGTCGAAAGACGCCGCCGCCGCCGGCCAGAGCGGGCGTGGCCCGCTTCGACAACAGGGGCCGCAGCGACCTCGAAGCGGGCCTTCGCGAAGGCCGTGAATCTACCGGTCGCCGGCCACCGCCGTCGCGATCGTTAGCGAAGCCGGTGGCGGTGCTTCCTCAGCAGCAGTGCGGCGCCGCTGGAAACTCCGATCGCGCTCACCAGATAGGGCAGCGCGAACAGCAGCGGTGTGGTGCTGCCCTCGGGTTTGCGCAGATTCCACAGCAGCAGGTTGGCAGCGACGTAGGCGGCATAGGCGATGCCGAGCGGCAACGCGCGGCGTTTCTCGTTCCAGATCGCGTGGGCGTAGCAGGCCAGCAGGGCCGAGAACGACAGCGCGGCGATCGTGTTGGCGGTTCCTGACAGCCGCTGCCCGAACAGCACGAAGCCGGTGGTCGGCGTGTACGCGAACGGCTTGAGCGCGTCCGACAGCGCCATCAGCGCGAACAACAACGCGAACGAGCGCAGCAGTATGCGTCCGGTCTCGCGCTCGCGCCGGACGAACCCTTCGCGCAGCATCACCGCCACTGCGCCCCACGCCCCTGCCAGCGCCAGCAGCGAGTAGACGATCCCGAAAATCTGCCTGTTGCCCTGAGGTGCGGGCATCATCAGCGTGAACAGGTAGAGATTGGCGCTGACGTAGCCGGCGTAGGCGAGTCCCATCGGCAGTGCCTGGATCCGGTCGCGCCACAGCGCCATCGCGTACGCCGCCAGGAACACCGCGAAGCTCCAGCCCGCGAGCAGGTTGGGCGTCCCCTCGAGGCGCCGGCCCAGGAACACGAATCCCTGCTCGGCCGTGACTCCCAGCGGTTTGGCGAAGTTCGATGCGGCCAGCAGGGCGAACAGTACGGCGAAGATGCGCAGCGGTTTCATCGGCTTCTCTCCACGTGCCGCGCGGGTCATGCGGCGCTCGATGCGACGTTCAGACGGGACAGTTCAAAACGATCGGCTGGCCGACCGCGGCCTTGAGAACGCGAAGCGCATCGGCGGCGGTCACCGATCCGCTGCTTTCGGTATCGCAGACTCTCGAGTCGCAGGTGTCGATCCCGACCGCGACTCTGAGCGTGTACAGTGCGTCGCTGGCCGTGGGAGCGTCTCCGGCCGAGCCGGTCGGCTTGCCGCACGCGATGCGTGTGCAGTCGGCGTCGCAGAACTCGCCCTTGACGAACGTCGTGTTGCCGTCGTCGCACTCTTCGGGCGCTTCGACGATGGCGTTGCCGCATACCGGCGCTACCGAGCCGGCGTGGTAACGCGCGATCATCTGATAGTCGCCCAGGCCGTCTTCGCCGAGCCCGGCAGCCAGCAGACGACCGTCGGCCTGGAGCGCGAGCGCGTAGATCTCTTCGTTGAAGGTCGAAGTGACCTCGGTGGTGACCTTGCCGGCGCTGCCGAAGGAAGCATCGGCGCCGCCGCCGGCGACGCGGCGCACCAGCGCAAAGTCGCTGGTGCCCGCTGGATGTGCCGCTCCGCCGGCGATCAATCGCCCATCGCCTTGGCGCACCAGCGCCGCCGCCGCGTCGATCTCGCCGGGCGAGACGTCGGCGACCGCGAATCCACCGCTGCCGAAGCCGGTGTCGAGCGCGCCCGTGGATGAATAGCGCGCGAGCAGGAAATCGTCGCCGCTCTTCCCGGCGACGACTATCCGCCCGTCCGGCAGTACCAAGGCCGCATAGGCGACGTCGTCGTCATCGCTGACGTGAGTGACTACCTTGCCGCCGGTGCCGAACCCGCCGTCGAGCACGCCGGCGCTGGTGTAGCGCGCCAGGGCGAGGTCGGCGTCGCCATGGTCGGTGCCGCCAACGGCCAGGATCATCGCGTCGCCTTGCACGACCACCGCGCGCGCTTCGTCCTCGCCGCCGAAATCGGTCGCGAGCCTGCCGTCGCCGGAGAAGGTCGGGTCGGGGACGCCGGTGGTCGTCAGACGCACGACCGCGAAATCGCTGTTGGTGCCGCTGTCGGACCTGCCGGCGGCTACCGCCTTGCCGTCGCCATCGAGCGCCACCGCGAACGCTTCATCGTCGCCGCCGATCTTCATCGCCGCAACGCCGCCGCTGCCGAACCCGGCATCGAGCGCGCCCGCGGCGCTGACTCGCACCAGCGACAGCGACTCGAGCGCGCGCCCCGCCAGTACGATCTTGCCGTCGCTCTGGCGCACCATCGTGTTCACCTCGCCGAGCTCGTCGTCGGCGATGCCGAGCGTGGCGGTGCCGGCGGTCGCGAAGGTCGTGTCGAGAGCCCCGCTGCCGAGGAACCGCGTCAGCAGCAGCGATACGCCCCGCGCGCTCGCGTCGGCGATGGTGGCGGTGAGCAGCTTGCCGTCGGGAAGAACGAGCATGGCGCGCGCGCCTTCGTCGCCGATCTCGGCGAGCGTCACGCCGGAACTGCCGAAGGTGGTGTCGAGGTCGCCGGCTGCGGCGTGGGCGGAACCGCCGGCAAGGAGGCCGCAGAGAAACGCTGCGAGAAGTTTCAGTGGCAATTCCATCTGCGATGATTCCGTAGGTTTCTTGGCAGCACTCGATCGGGCTTCCTCTCTCGACCTACTGCGGCGGCCGTCTGCGGGTGCGCAGCAGATCGGCGGCGATCTTATCGAAGCGTGCAGCCAGGCGGTCCCACGTATGGGCGCGCGCCACCTGCCTGGCGCGGCGCGTGAGGCGCGCCGTCACTTCAGGGTCGGTGCGCAACAATTCAATATGCGCGGCAAGCTTGCTCGCGCTTCCTGGCGGGTGCAACAGGGCCGCAACCTTGTGGGGGAAGAGACGCGGCAGGTCTCCGCTCTCACTGGCCGCGATCGGTACACCGGCGGCGGCGTACTCCCAGATCTTCAGCGGCGAAAAGTAGAACGACGGCAGCGCCGGGTACGGCGCGACGCCTACGTCCATCCTGGACAGATATCGCGCTACCTCACTCGGGTCGACGCTGCCCACGACGTCGGCGTAGACGTCGAGTCCGTTGACGCGAAGGTAACGTTCGATTTCCTCGCGGAGCGGCCCGTCGCCGACGATGAGCAGGCGATACGACATGTGAAGGCGGTGCAGTTTTCTGAATGCGCGCAGCAGCACGTCGATTCCGTGCCAGGGCTTGAGGCTTCCGACGAAGCCGACGACGAAGCGTTCGCGTTCGCCACCCACACCGGTCCGGTCGCGTTTGTCCGGAGCGCCGAGCATCTGCGCCGGCACGCCGCACGGCAGCACGCGAACCGCACGGCGCGAAGCGCCGCGGCTGCGCGCGTACTCGATGAGCGCCGGCGAAGTCACGAGCACCCGGTCGGCGTGTTCGAACAGCAGCCCTTCGATCGCCTCGGCAGTGGCGGCCAGCCCGAGCTCGCGATACTGGCGTTGCTGCTCGACCAGCGGCGCGTTGACTTCGAGCATGTACGGGATGCCGCGGCGGCGTGCCGTCTCCAGACCCGCGACCGACCACAACGACTGGCGCTCGTAGATGATGTCCGGCGCCGGCGTCATCGCGTCGAGCGCGGCGGTCAGCGGGTCGTTCAGCAGCAGCGAGTACGATTCGTGGGCGGCGCGCACGCCTTCGTCGTCGGCGTGCGCGGTCTTGGCGATGCGGCTGCGCAACTCCGCGCAAAGCGGGCCGCTCTGGAGATCGACGACCGGACACGGCAGCACGGCGGGGGCGCCTTCGGCGGCGGCGGCGAGCACCGTGATGTCGATCCCACGCGCGACCAGTGCGCGCACCATCTCGCGTACGTGCGTGGCGCTTCCGCCGCGCCCGCCCGGCGGCACACCGCGATCGGCGCAAATGTAGGCGATGCGCATCGAGGCAATACTCCTATTCGACGTATCCGAGTGCGCGCAGCCGCTCGCGCGCGACATCGTCGAGCGCCATCTTGTGTTTGTCCGGCGAGCCGTGCTTGCTCAGTTTCGCGTGCATGCTGTCGGCGAGCGCGCGAAGACGCGTCAACTCGTGGGGATGCTGACTTGCGACGTTGGTCAATTCGCGCGGATCGCTCGCGTGATCGAACAGTTCTTCGTCGGCAGCGGCAGGACGGCCGGCTCCGGGCGGAACCGTGGCGCTCGCGGTCTCGGCGTCGAAATGCTTCCACTGCGCGCGAGCGTCCACGAGCAGAGAGACGCCGCCGAGGTCTACGTTCACGTCGCCGCCGCGCTCGACGCTGAAGCCCGTGACCACGCCTTCGATTTCGATGGTGGGGTCGCCCGGCTGCTCGATCTTGGTCGGAACGAAGACGCCGTCCTTAACCCCGCCGTGCACACGTACCATGTCGCCGAGTGAAAGGTCGGAACCGCTCAGGATCTCGGTGGGGTCGGTCTCGCTCCCGGTGTGCACGCCGTCACCGAGTCGCACGCTCATGCCGAGCATGCCGATGAGCGTACCGGCGGCGCCGAGTTCCGCTACCGGTCCTTGGAGTTCGATGTCGGTGTCGCCGAGCTCGATCTTCTTGATCGAGTCGGCAACCAGGTGTGTACCGTCGAAGATGCCGTTGGCGCGCACGCGGATGCCGGGGCCGAGGTCGCGGGGCACGGCGATCGTGGTGGGCGGCGGGTCGTCGAAGCGCCCGTGCGAGCGGACGTACGCGAAGCGTTCGTCGCGCACCGCCATGCTCAGGAAGTCTCCGTGACGCTCTTCGGAAAGCGCGGCCTGGCGTACCGCGCGGGTCGGGTCGGTGACGGCCGGCAGCAGCGAGACCGACGCGAGCGGCCACGACGGGTCGAGACCGAGGTAGTCGAGGATCGTGGCGGCGGCGTCGACGGACTGCACGACTCCGGGAACACGATTGCCGCCTCCGTCGCCGCGCGGCATCCGCAGGATCAACGGCACCTGAAGCAGTTCGCGGTAGAGACCGTAGCCGTGATCGAGGCGCCCCCGCTCGCCGAAGCCTTCGCCGTGATCGGCGGTGACGACGATCATCGTGTCGTCGAACGTGCCGTCGGCTTCGAGCAGAGTCAGCATGCGGCCGATCACCGCGTCGA
This sequence comes from Deltaproteobacteria bacterium, assembly GCA_016218925.1. Classification (GTDB taxonomy): domain Bacteria; phylum Desulfobacterota; class Binatia; order UBA1149; family CAITLU01; genus CAITLU01. The sequence continues at coordinate 18,464 of JACRCR010000167.1, forward strand.
CCGCGCGGATCTCGTTGTGATAGAGCGTCTCGAGCGCCGCTACGTCCTGCGCGCTGAGGTCGAGCAACCCGCTGTTCACGCGCTTGCGCAGCATCCACCACAGCGGACTCCGCGACGCCCAATGGAGTTCGCGTACGCGCAGCGCCGCGGCTTCGCCCTTGGGCAGCAGGAATCGATCGGGCGTGTACGGGAAGTGCGGATCGAGGAAGTGGAGATACGCGAACCACGGCACGCCTGCCGGCCGCGTCTCGCGCCACGAAAGGAATCGATCGGCGATCTCGGGCGGGCTGCCGGCATTCTCGAAATATGTGGCGAAGCCGCGATCGAGCCCGCTGTAGCGGCGCAGCAGGTGGTCGTTGTGAACGAACGCGCCGGTGACGTAGCCGGCGGCGGCGAGACGCCCGGCCAGCGTCGGCACGCCGCTCGGAAGTACGTCGACGCTGGCGCTGTCGGTATCGAGGACGCCGTGCTCGCTCGGATAAAGTCCTGTGAGCAGTGACGGTACCGACGGCTTGGTCCACGAAGCGACGCTGTAGGCCTGCTCGAAGACGACCGCCCGGCGCGCCAGCGCGTCGAGCGCCGGCGAGGGGCTGGGCGAGGCACCGTAGACTCCGAGCCGATCGGCGCGCAGCGCGTCGATGCACACGAACAGCACGTTCGGCCGATTGGCCGCGCGTGGCTCCGGCTCGGTGCAGCCGGCGACGGCGAGGACCACCAGCACCACCGCGGCGACGAGCCCGGTCTTGTCAGTTGAACGCATAGAAGAACCCCAACCCAGCCTCGTTCACGTTGTAGCTGTGATCGACGCGCGTCGAGTCGACCTCTCGGTAGCGGTAACGCAGCACGACCTGCGCTCCGTCCAGCCACGGCACGTCCACGCGCATCGCGGTCTCGATCTCGTCGATGTCGTCGTCTCGTCCGAAGTTGTCGTTCCTACCACCGTGGGGAGAGAGCGGCGACTCGACCGTGTAATTGCGCCATCCGCGCTCGTAGCGCAAGGTCAGGCGGATCCTGTCGAACAGCCGGCTGTCGGCGCCGACCAGCATCCCGATCTCCTCGCGGTCCTGGTCTTCTGTGTCGCTGTCGCGCATCGAGTAGCTGATGCCGGCACGCGGGACGAACCATTCGATCGGGCGAAAACGAATCCAGGCCTCGCCACCCGGCTCGATTGAATCGCGCGCGCTGTCGGCGCCGCTGTAGTCCGACCACTCGGAATTGATTTCGAGCGCCGCCGTCCAGCGGTGATCGCGGCCCCACTTGGTGCGAAGCTCGCCGGTGATCTCATGCTCGTCGGCGAATGCGTTGTCGCCGGCGTCGCGGTCGATGCGCAGGCGTTCGGGGGAGTAACGATAGTCGACGGTGAGGTCGACCGGGCCCCAGTCGTAGCCGGCGTGCGGGGTCAGCTCGACGTAGTCGCGGTCCGAGAATTCGCTGTAGATCCGACCTTTGATCGCGCCGCCGAAGTGATGTGGGAGCCATCCTCTTCCGTGCCGCTCGGCATCCGCGTATCCGTGCAGCGTGGTGAAGAACGCATCTTCGGTCGCGGTCGACGAGCCGCGCACGTTGTCGGTGTAGCCCTCTTCGACCGAGAGTTCACCGGTCAGCTGCATCGGGTGGCGCTTGGCGGCGGCCGGCACCGCGTCGAGCAGGCCGAGCACCGTCGCCATCGCCATGATTGCGATGATTGCCGTGGCCAGACGCGCCGATGCGAGTGAACGTGCGCACGTCGCCCGCCTGAGCATGCGGTCGCTCACGCAGACTGGCCTCGTGCGAGCGTGGCGGCGAGGTGTTTTCGCACCCTGCGCGCGATGCGACCCGCGCCGGCGAAATCGATGGACTCGGGAAGTGCCGGCTTCCAACCGCGTGCGGCGCGCTCGAGCAGGTCGCGCACCGAGTGCTCGATCGCCTCGGCCGAAAGCGCGCCGGGATGCAGCACGCTTGCCACCCCGAGCCGCTGCAGCGCGGCTGCGCGCAGCCACTGCTCGAGGCGCGGCGTCGTACGCGGCACCAGCAATGCCGGCTTTCCCGATGCCACGACCTCGCAGACGGTATTGTAGCCGGCCATGCTGACGCTCACGGTGGCGACTTCGAGAAAAGCCGGGATGTCGGGGCGGAAGTCGAACACCAGCGCGCGGTCGCCGAGCGGCAGCAGCCGCGTTCTGATCTCACGTCGCTGCGGCGCCGGCATGTCGGGTCCGAGGAATATTACGGAGTCGATGCCGTCGCGCGCCAGCCGCGGCGCCGCGCCGGCGTAGGCATCGACCAGCGCGAATCCGTCGCCCCCGCCGCCGCAGCTCACGACCACGCGCGGGCGGTCTTCCAGACGCAATTCCTCGCGCAGTCGTTCGGCGTCGCCGCGGGCGCTGGCGCGCACCACGTAGCCGCAGTACTGCGCCCGGCGCCGCACGGTCTTCGAAAATTCGTACAGAGCCGGCGGATCGAATACCGCGCGCGAACCTGCGATCCAGATCTCGTCGTAGAACTGTTCGAGGACCTCGGGGATGCCCTGCTTCTTCCAGTGGGGCACGATGTTCTCGGGGGTGTCGAGCACGTCGCGCAGCGTCAGTGCGATGCGCGTGGCCGGCCGGCGCTCGCGAAGGTAGGACAGCGTGGAGAGCAGCTCGCCACCGACACCGCGAGGTGCGTTGTCGACGACGAACAGGTGAGGGTCGAACGCGCGCACGACCCCGCGCACCAGTTCGCGGCGGATGCGGCGTACGCGCGCGAAGCTGACGCGAAGGTGGCGCGAGCGATACTCGTCCTGCCCGGACTTCCACACTCCGGGCAGCTTGACGAAATCGACGCCGAGCGGCGGCTCGAACGCGGCCGCGGAGTCGAGGCCGGTCAGCATCAGAACCGCCACGTCGTCGAGGTGGCGTGCGAGGTACGAAGCGACCGTGAGGCTGCGGCGAAAGTGGCCGAGTCCGAAGGTGTCGTGCGAATAGAACAGGATGCGGCGTTTCACGGGGTCACAGCCTCCTCGAGGAGCGCGGGTGCGAGGTGGCGCCACGGCGGTCGCAGCGCGTAGGTGCAGGCCAGTCGCACCAGCGCGGCGCGGCGATACCAGCGAGCGAGATCCGAACTCACGTCGGCTCCGGCGGCGCCGGCACGGCTGCGATAGGCTCTCCAGGCTTCATCTTCGAGCCGGCGGTGCACGGCCGAACGGTTCCACTGCACGCCGCGCAGGAACAGGTGGGCGAGGAAGTTGCCGGCGTCGAGTTCCCTGTCGCCGCTGCACGCGGTGTCGACGTCGAGCAGCCACAGGATCTCGCCGTCCGCCAGGAGTTGCTTGTCGTAGAAGTCGCGATGGGCGAAGCCGGCGCGCGCGTTGCTCGCGGTGGGCATGCTTTGTGCCAGCAGCGTGTGTGCGCGCCACAGGCGGTCGGCCATGGGCGGCTCGACGCCGGCCATCCACGAGACCCAGTCGTCGACGAGTGCCAGTTCATCGTCGGCGTCGTGAATACGGTCGGCCGGCGCAGGCGCGTACTGGTGAAGCTCTGCCAGGCCGTCGATCGCGCGCAGGACCAGGCCTTCATCGCTGTTCCCGGCCATCCGGTCGTAGAGGTTCTCGCCGGAGGCGGCGGCAACGAGGTCGAGCCCCAGGTCGTGGATCGAGCCGAGCGGCGCCGGCACGCGCAGCAACCCGGCTCGCTTTTCCAGGGCCGCGTGCAGCTCGCCGTGGACGCGCGCGCGGCGTCCGCTTTCACGTTCGACGCTGATCTTGCCGTAAGCCCGTGCCAGACCCGCGACATCGTACCGCAGCTGACAGCGCATGCCCGGCCGGTAGGCCATCACTTCGCAGCGGTCGAAAGCGTGGCGGCCGCCCGAGACGCCCGCCACGGTCTCGACGCTGGCACAGTCGGCCAGGCGCGGCAGGCGGTAGTCGTAGGGAAAGAGTTGCACGAGAACGTCCGGTGCCGCCAGCACCGTCGCGCAGTGGGCGCAGCCGCCTCGGCCGGCGCTGCGCTGGTGGGTCCGCTGTCGCCGCGTCGCTTTGTCGGCCATCGCGCGATCGACGATGCACAACGAGACGATCGAGGGCGGGTCCGCTTCGCCGCTGCGCGAGGGTTGCTGCTCGTTCTCGATCCGGTAGGCGACGTTGAAATAGCGTCCAGGCTTTACCCAGGCGGTCTCGTACGCGAGGCGCGGGCCCGCGCCTTCGAGAACAGTCGGTAGAGCGCGCACCAGCGCCGTGGCCTCTGCAACGTCGAGGATGCGGTGAACCGTGGTGACGTTCATCGCTGCGTCTTGGCGGCGGCGCGCGCCTGTTCGCGTCGCACTTCGCCGATCATCGTGAGCACTCGCGTGGCGTTGCGCTTCCAGGTGTAGCCGCGCACCAGCGCCTGGCGCGCCTGGCGCGCCAGCTTGTCGGCGAGCGCCGGGCGGCGGCGAAGCTCATCGATGGACGCGGCGATCTCGCCGATCGCTCCGGGGCGGTGCAGCATCGCGGTTCGCCGGTGCGAGAGCAGCTCGGCGATCTGACCCGCGCGGCTGGCCACGATCGGCACCCCGGCGGCCATGTACTCGAAGATCTTGATCGGCGAGAAGTAGGTCGGCGCATCGCGCGGATACGGCGCCAGCGCCACATCCATCATCGCCAGGTGCTCGGGTACGCGGTCGTGGTCGGCGGCACCGGTCATCGTCACCGCGTCGAGAAGCCCGTAGCGGCGCAGCTCTTCCTCGAGTTCGGCGCGCAGCGGACCGTCGCCCACGACCAGCAGGCGGTAGCCGCCGTAGCCCCGGTGCAGGCGCCGGAACACGCGCGCGAGGTCGCCAAGGCCATGCCATGGCTTGAGGCTTCCGACGAAGCCGATCACGAACTCGCCGCAGGTCTTGCTCGCTGCCGCCTTGCGCCGAAGTTCGGGCCGGAAACGCGCCGGGTCGGCGGCGTTGGGCACCACGCGCGCGGCCTTCTTCGTCGTTCCGTGAGTGGTGACGTACGGGATCAGTATCGACGACGGAACCATCAGCCGGTCGGCGCACGAGAAGATGTAGTGTTCGAGGCTGGCCGCCAGCGCCGGGTTTTCGAGCGAGCGGTAGCGTTTCTGTTCGTCGCGCAGCGGAGCGTTGACTTCGAGGAGGTAGGGAACGCCGTGGGCGCGTGCGAACCCGGCGGCGGCGAAGCTCCACAGCGAGTAACGCTCGTATACGGCGTCGATCCGCCACTGCTTGTGCAGGCGCTCGAGGGCGCGCGCGAGGTCCTGGTTGAACAGCACCGCCGCGGCCTCCGTGGCCTGCGCCGGCGACTGCTCGGCGCCGTGGGCGCGCAGCACCGCTTCGCGCGCGTGGCGCGCCGAGCGGCTTCCGCCGACGTCGGTGATGTCCGCCCCGCACAGCGTCGCTCCGGCGGTCTCCGCCACGCGCATACCTAGAATGTGCACAGCGGCGCCCCGCTCGCCGAGCGCACGCACCAGTTCGGCCACGTGCAGCGACGCCCCCTTGTGGCCGCCTATCGGCACGCCACGGTCGGCACACACGTAGGCGATGTGCACGTTCCTGGCGCTCGCCTCGATCACGAGCAGGCTCCGGCGCCGTCGCGCTCGCGGTCGGTACCCCCGTAAGCCGCTCGAAGGTGGCCGCGCAGCGTTGCGACGTTCTTTCGAAGATCGAACAGTTCCTCGGCGCGGCGCCGCCCCGCCATGCCCATCGCGGCCGTCCTGGTCGGGTCGGCGATCAGTTCGGCCAGCGCATCGGTGAGCTCGTCCACATCGCTGGGCGGCACCAGCCGGCCGTTTTCGCCGTCGACGACGATTTCGGGGATGCCCGAGATCGAAGTCGATATCAGCGCTGCGCCGCTGGCCATGCCTTCGAGAAGTGCGGTCGGGAGCGCATCGACGTTGCCGTCGTGGCCGACCACGCATGGAAGCGCGACGATGGCCGCGTGCCGGAGCCGCGCCGCCACCGCTTCGGTGGAAAGCGTCCCGGTCAGTCGCACGCAGCCTTCCAGACCGAGCGTGCGGATGCGCTCGGCGAGCACAGCTTCGAGTTCGCCGCCTCCGATTATCTCGCAGGCAAAACGAAGGTCGCGCTCGCGGACACGCGCGCAGGCGTCGACGAGATCCTCGAAGCCTTTCTTTTCGATCAGACGGCCGATCGCGAGAACCAGAGGGGGCTGGGCCGCGACGCGGCCGGCGGCCCGAAAGCGTTCGAGATCGACGCCGTTGTAGAGGCGGATCACCTTGCCCGCGACCGCAGCGTCACCCGCGGCGAGATCGCGCAGGTGGCGGCGGTTGAACTCGGTCACCGTTATCACGAAGCGCGACTGGCGGATCTTCCAGGCCAGCAGATCGCGGTCGACCTCGTCGTGGTAGATGTCCTTGGCGTGAGCGGTGATGCTGTAGCCGATCCCGGCCAGGCTCGCCGCCAGCGCGGCTACGTGCCCGGAGCGCGAAGCGAAGTGCGCGTGCAGGTGGCGCACGCCGTGCTCGGCGATCAGCTCCGCCATCGCGACGGCCAGCCGCACGTACTTGCGCGGCAGGATGCGCGGGCGATCCTGGGGTTCGATGTCGAGTGCGCTCGCGAGGTGGTCGGCGGCTTTCTTCACGCCGCGCTCGTCCACTTCTCGGTCTTCGACGTAGAACACCGGCGCGGCAAGCTCCGCGACGATCGCGTGAGGGACCGGCGACGGGTTGCGGTGCAGCGCGAACATCGCCGGCCGCTCACCGAGCTCTTCGAGTGCGCGCATCTCGTTGACGACGAAGGTCTCGGAGGTGCGCGGGAACACCTTTGCGACGTAGGCGAGAGGGGTCTTCATTTTGTTTTCGTCACCTTGTCCGCTCCGCTGACGACCTGGCAGCGATGGTCATCGCAACGCGGTGCGAGGTCGTGACGGCACAGGTCGATCTGAACGCACACCGGTGACGGCCGGCACGCACTCTTGAGGAACAGCCGCAGGTCATCGGTGTGCCACCTGTTGACGGCGCCCTGAGCACCGCCCCCTTCGCATTCGCAGCAGCCGATGCGGTCGACGATGACGCAGTCCTCGTTCTTCTCGCACCAGAAGATGTCGAAGGGCGGCACCACCGGACGCATCTTGGCGGTCTGGTCGTAGAACGACATCATGCCGATGGCGACCAGCCCGGCGCTCGCCAGCAGCGCGGCGACGGTGGAGATCAGGCGACTGCTGCGCTTCACGCGGAACCCCTGTTGCCGGCGGCCAGCGGTGGCGTGGTCATGGCGGCGGCGCCGCCGGTCTCTTCGCCCGCGCCGAGTTCTTGCACGGCAGGAAGCTGTCCGCCCTGCAGACGCCAGGTCTCCCGGTACCAGCCGGGCTGCGCCACCAGTTCGGCGTGACTGCCGTACTGGGCGACCCGCCCCTGTTCGAGAACCACGATGCGGCGCGCCTTGCGAATCTCGGAAAGACGGTGTGCCACGCGAATCGTAGTCTTGTTCTTCGACACGCGGCGAAGCGTCTCGTCGAGATTGGCCGCGGAACTCGCGTCCAGGTGCGCGGTAGGTTCGTCGAGGATCAGGATCGGCGGATTCTTCACCATCGCGCGCGCAATGGCGATCTTCTGCCTCTGCCCTCCCGACAGCGTCTCGCCGCGCTCGCCAACGCCGGTGTCGTAGCCGGCGGGCAGACGCGTGATGAATTCGTGAGCGTCGGCGAGCATCGCCGCCGCGACGATCTCGTCGTCGGTGGCGTCGGGTTTGCCGTAGGCGATGTTCTCGCGGATCGTCGTCGCGAACAGCACCGGCTGTTGCAGCACTACGCCGATCTGGTCGCGCAGCGATTCGAGCTTGAAGCGACCGATCTTGTGGCCATCGACGGTTATGGTTCCGCTGGACGGATCGAACAGACGCGGTAGCAGCGCGCACAGCGTCGACTTGCCGGCACCGTTGGGTCCGACGATCGCCAGCGTCTGGCCGGGCTTGATCGTGAGGCTCACGTCATCGAGGGCTGCGACGCGGGGCTGGTAGCCGAACGATACGTTCCTGAACGCGACGCGACCGGCGAACGGGGGCGCATCCGGCGCGTCCCTGGGCACACGAACGCGCTCGTCCACGCGCAGGATCGCGAACACGCGCTCCGCGGACACGCGCGCCTTGGAGACGCGCGTGGACACCTGTGCGATCTTGCGCAGTGGCTTGTACATGCTGGCAAGATACGAGGTGAAGACGAGAAGGTCCCCGGGCGAAAGGATGCCGGCAAGCACGCGTTGGGTGCCGAACCAGAGAACCAGGCCCGTTCCGATCGCGATCATGACTTCGGAGGAGCGTTCCAGCGAGGCTTCCAGACGCACCGTCTTCAGACCCTGGCGAAGGTTCTGCTTGTTGGCGTCGCTGAAGCGCGCCAGCTCGTAGCGCTCGCGACCGTGCGCTTGCACGACGGCGATGGCTTGCAGCGTCTCGCCCAGGTGCGAGGCCATCCGGCCTTCGCGTCGTCGCTGCTTGCGTACCGCACTGCGAAGATCGGTGGAGATGTGAAAGATCGTCAGTGACAGGATCGGAAGTACCGACAGGCTGATGGCCGTCAGTTGCCAGTCGATCGCGGCCATGACCGCGACCATCGCCACCAGCACCAGGAACTGCGTGAAGAAGACGATTACCGCCTCCACCATCATCTCGCGCATCATGTTGGTGTCGGAGGTGGCGCGAAGAACCAGATCGCCGATTCGCTGCCGGCGATGGAACGAGAGCGCAAGTCGTTGGAGATGCTGGAACAGGTGCCTGCGCAGCGAGAATGCCACCTGCTGCCCGGCGCCGGCGACCAGAAACCGTTGCAGGTAGCTGAACAGACCCCACAGGAGGCTGACCGCAAGCAGCAGCACGCATGAGATGGTGGTGACGCCGGTGGCGCCGTAGCCCTTCATCAGCGCGAACGGGAACACCCATTTGATCCGCTCGGCCGGCAACAGCGCGTAGTCGAAGACCATCTTGATGGGCCACGGTCGTGCGATGACCATCAAGACCGTGCCGATGCTGCACGCCAGCGCCAGCCACATGTCGCGGCGTACCGGACGGAGAAACGGCGCGAGCTCCTGCGCGGGGCCGCGCAGCGAACGCCAGCTCAGCGCACGCAGCAGCGGGTTGACGGAAACCCGGACGGTCACGATTTCCCTCGATGGGCGCCAAGCGCACCCGCGCGGCGACGCGTCGGCGCCGGACACGGCACCGGCGATTCGGCCGCGAGCGATATCGGCGCAGCAGCCGCGACCCGGCGCAGCGATAGCGCAGGCATGCTGCCCGACAACATTGCGGTTACCGACGGATGGGCCGAGAGGGGCGGGCTGTCACGCCCGCTCCTCTCGGCTGCGCCGCCAGGGATCAGTCGCCGTTTTGCTTGCGGCGGGCGAACACGTTCAGCGTCGAGATCAGCGAGGGCGGCGTCGACGCCTTGTTCACGACCATCGCGGTGCAGACCAGGCGCGTGGTGGTGCTGAGGATGCGGGCCGTGCCGTTGTGGGCATCGGTCAGGCTGACGATGGCCTCGTCCTCGTGCATCCCCGTCAGCGTTCCGGTCGAGATCGTGACCGTGCCCCCGACCTGGACGACTTCGTTGCCGTCGCCGGTCGGCAACGCGACGTTGTTGAGCGGCGCTCCGCCAGCCGCGTCGAAGACCTCGATTGCGACGGTCTGCGGGCCGCTCGTGTCGAGCGAGGAACAGATGAAGGCGGTCTCGAGGCCGCCGCTGTTCTGCACGCCGGGCACTATGTAGAGCATGCGGGTCGAGGCCGAGTTCGAGATCGTCGGCAGCGCGGTGTCGATGACGCCGGCGCCCGCGGTCGCGGCGCTGCACGCTATCGCCGCTGCGATTATTGCAAGGTTGAATGGGTTACGGATGTGAACAGACATATTCATGGCTCTCCTCGAATGGTGCGACCAACTCCAAAACTGCTGACTTTACAGTATGTTGACCGTGTCTTGGGCAGTCTTGACGCGGCTCCGTCGGGACAGCGATGACACTCGGGCATTTGCTACCACCCTTTTGCAGCATCGGCCAGTGCTTTTGCGGGAAAATTCCCGCAGGGGAGCGTGGGAGGTCGCTCGAGCGTCGATGCCTGGCCGGTCAGGACGGTTACGCGGCCTCCGCCACTTTCCCCGCGAACGTCAGCTTCGCCCCATCCACCGGCCGATCGATCACCACCTCCATCCCGTCCCTCACCTCTGCGGCGACGATGCGGCGGGCCAACTCGTTCTCGACCTCGCGCTGGATCGTGCGCTTCAGGGGCCGGGCTCCATAGCTCGGATCGTAGCCAACCTCGGCCAGCCATGTACTGGCCGCTTCGGTGAGCTGCAGGTGGATGCCACGGCTCTCCAGTCGCTCCTGCAGGCGGGCGACCTGCAGGTCGACGATGCGGCGCAGTTCGCTGCGGGTGAGCCCGTGGAACACCACGATCTCGTCGAGGCGGTTGAGGAACTCGGGGCGGAACTCGTGCTGCAACAGCCCGAGCACTTCCTTCTTCATCTCTTCGTAGGCATCGGCCGAGCCGGCGCCGCGGTAGGACAGGATCTCGGAGCTGCCGATGTTCGAGGTCATCAGCACCACTGTGTTGTTGAACACTACGGTGCGCCCCTGGCCATCGGTCAGGCGACCGTCGTCGAGCACTTGCAGCAGTGTGTTGAACACGTCGCGATGGGCCTTCTCGATCTCGTCGAGCAGGATCACGCAGTAGGGCCGGCGGCGCACGGCTTCGGTGAGCTGCCCGCCTTCTTCGTAGCCGACGTAGCCTGGAGGCGCGCCGATCAGGCGCGAGACCGCGTGCTTTTCCATGTATTCGGACATGTCGATGCGGATCAGCGCGTGCTCGTCGTCGAACAGGTCGACGGCCAGTGCCTTGGCCAGTTCCGTCTTGCCGACCCCGGTGGGGCCAAGGAACAGGAAGGACCCAAGCGGGCGGTTGGGGTCGGACAGGCCCGAGCGCGCGCGCACCACCGCGTCGGCCACGGCCTGCACGGCTTCGTGCTGGCCGACCACGCGCTCGTGCAGGCGGTCGGCCAGATGCAGCAGGCGCTCCGCCTCGCCTTCCATCAGTCGCGAAACCGGGATGCGCGTCCAGCGCGCCACCACTTCGGCGATGTCGTCCTCGCTGACTTCTTCGCGCACCAGCCGGCGGCCCTCGTGCGATAGCCTGGCTTCGGCGTCGGCGTGTTTCTTCTCGAGCTCGACCAGCGTGCCGTACTTCAGCTCGGCGGCTTTGTTCAGATCGTAGGCGCGCTCGGCCTGCTGGATCTGGTTGCGAACCTCTTCGATCTGGCTCTTCAGGTCGCGCAGCGAGCCGCTTTGCGAGCGCTCCACTTCCCACTCGGCGCGCAGTTCGTCGTGGCCCGAGCGGATCTCGGCCAGCTCGCTCTCCAGTTTGTCCAGACGCTGCTTGGAAGCCGCATCGGTCTCGCGCCGCAGTGCTTCGCGTTCGATTTCGAGCTGCATGATGCGGCGCGAGACTTCGTCGAGCTCGACCGGCATCGAGTCCATTTCGGTGCGCAACCGCGCGGCGGCTTCGTCGACCAGGTCGATGGCCTTGTCGGGTAGGAATCGGTCGGAGATGTAGCGGTCGGACAGCACCGCCGCGGTGACCAGCGCGCTGTCCTTGATGCGCACGCCGTGGTGGATCTCGTAGCGCTCCTTGAGGCCGCGCAGGATCGAAATGGTATCGACCACGCTCGGCGGCGCCACTCGCACCGGCTGGAACCGGCGCTCCAGCGCGGCGTCCTTCTCGACGTACTTGCGGTACTCGGCCAGCGTGGTGGCGCCGATGCAGTGAAGCTCGCCGCGGGCGAGCATCGGCTTGAGCAGGTTGCTGGCGTCCATCGAGCCTTCGCTCGCGCCGGCACCGACCACCGTGTGCAACTCGTCGATGAACAGCACGATCCGCCCTTCGGATTCCTGCACGGCCTTCAGTACGGCCTTCAGGCGCTCTTCGAATTCGCCGCGGAACTTGGCGCCGGCGATCAACGCTCCCATGTCGAGCGAGACCACCTTGCGGTTCTTCAGACTCTCGGGCACGTCGCCGGCCACGATGCGACGCGCCAGACCTTCGACGATCGCGGTCTTGCCGACTCCGGGCTCGCCGATCAGCACCGGGTTGTTCTTGGTGCGCCGCGACAGCACTTCGATGACGCGGCGGATCTCTTCGTCGCGCCCGATCACCGGGTCGAGCTTGCCCTCGGCGGCGGCGGCGGTGAGGTCGCGTCCGTACTTTTCCAGCGCGCTCTCGGTGGCTTCGGGATTGTCGCTCTCGACTTTTCGTCCCTGGCGAAGCTCGCGCACGATCTTTTCGACTTCGGCCTTGGTGATCGAGAATTCGGCCAGGATCTTGCCGGCTTCGCCCTTGTCCTGGACGAGAGCGAGCAGCACGTGCTCGACGCTGAGGTAGGAATCGCCGAGCCCCTCCATGACGCGGCCGGCTTCGCGAAGCACCTTGGCGAAGCGCGTGCCGGCGTGCAGCTCGCCGCCGCCCGGGGTGACCGGCAGGCGCTCCAGCGCCTTTTCGAGCCTTGCCTTCAGCGCCGAAGGTTCGCGGCCGAGGCGACGAACGATCGTTGGTACCAGACCGTCGGTCTGAGAAATCAGCGCGAGCAGCAGGTGCTCGGGTTCCAGCGTCGTGTTGTTGCGATCGATCGCGAGGCCCTGCGCCTCGGTGATGGCACCGCGGGTCTTCTCGGTGTAGTTCGGTTCCATTCTGTTTGATGTCCTCGTTGGACTTTGGCTGCCCGGAAACTAAGCACGCTCGTTTCGCTGGGCAAGGTTGGCGATCGGCGGTTGCGATTCGCCCTCGCCCCGCGGACCTCCTAAGATGCGCGAGCCTCGGCTGAGGGGCGGGAAGAATATTGAGACGCCACATCGTACGTACCGCGCGCCTGACCCTTGGAATAGTTCTGATCGTGGCGGGGATTGTCTCGGGCTTCCTGCCGATCGTGCAGGGATGGGTCTTCATCCTGGCCGGTCTGACCGTGATGGCTCCGGAGAGCCACTACGCAAGGCAGTTGCTGCATTGGGCCAAGGAAAAGTTCGGCGTTCATTCGAAGAAGGACCCAGGTAGCGGCGCCGGACGCGCTCGTTGCGCCCAGTCGATGAGGCCGTCGGATTCCGGACCGCGGGTACCTCCGGGCACCTACGGCGGCGGCGGGCCGCTGCAGGGCTGACGGTGGCGCGCTTGCAGGCGCGCGGATCTCGGAGAAAAGAAGGACCCGACAAGCCGCCTCAGCCCGCGAGCAGGGGCAAAGGTCGCGCAGCGCCAGCGCCGCGGAGAGAGTAATGGACGACAAAGACCGACTTGGGGCCAAGCTCCACGACAAGGAAAAGGCAGAAGAGGACCGCTTCGTCGCCGAGCAGGAGCGCAAGGCTCTCGAGAAACTGCGCGCGCAGATGGCCTCGGCGGCCAAGGGACTGTGTCCGCGCTGCGGAGCGACGCTGGCCAAGCGGGCCCTGGAAGGGGTCAACGTGGAATCGTGCCCGAGTTGCAAGGGGTTCTGGATCGACCACGGCGAGCTCGACACGCTGGTCAATCGCATGGATGAAGCGGCGGTGACGCGCTGGCTGCGCGGCTTCCTGCCGCACTGATCGCCAGGCAGTCGCCATCGCCTGGAAAGGACGACGCGTCGCCGCTGTACGAGCGCGCGTGATCGGGTCGGAGCGCAATCGCCGTAGCGGAGTTCCCCGTGTTCACAGGAATCATCGAAGACCTCGGACATCTTGCCCGCCGCGAGCCTCTCCAGGAGGGCCAGCGGCTGTGGGTTCGCACGGTGCTGCCGGTCGCCGAATTGCAGATGGGCGCGAGCGTCGCGCTCAGCGGGGCCTGCATGACGGTGGTGGCGATGGCCCCGGCCGCCGGTCAGGTCGGCAGCGCCGCGCAAGGCGAGTTCGCCGTCGACGTGTCGGCCGAGTCGCTGCGTCGCACCACGCTCGGTGATCTGCGCGAGGGCGATCCGATCAACCTGGAGCGTTCGATGCGACTCGGGGATCACGTGGGCGGCCACATGGTTTCGGGCCACGTCGATGGCACCGGATCGGTGATTTCGATCGTTCCCGAAGGCGAGTCTTCGCTGTTTACGTTCGGCGTCGACCCGTCGCTGATGGCGATGCTGGTAGAGAAGGGCTCGGTTGCCGTCGACGGCATCAGCCTGACCTGTTTCAACTGCCGTGCCGATCGCTTCGACGTCGCGATCATCCCGCACACCTTCGCGGTCACCACGCTCGGCGTGCGCGGCCCCGGCGCGCGCGTGAACATCGAAGTCGACGTGATGGGCAAGTACGTCGCCAAACTCGTCGACGCCGCGATAGCCGCCCGACTCGCGAAGTAGGCGGGGGGTCAAGTCGCGGCTTGCGACTTGC
>JACRCR010000023.1 GCA_016218925.1 Deltaproteobacteria bacterium
CCGCTGCCGCCGCCTGGTCGTGCATCTCGAACGGCGCAGCGCCGCAGGGAATCGCGTGCACGACGACGGCGTCGCTTGCCGCGGGTGCTTCGAGCGTCTTCACGTTCACCACCGACGCGCTGCCGCCGAGCACCGGCGGACAGACTCTGACCAACTCGGCCAGCGTGAGCCCCGACCCGGCAGTCGTCGATCCTGGCGGCGCCAACAACACCGCCACCGACGACACCGACGTAACCGCGCAGGCCGATCTGTCGATCGCCAAGACCGACGGCGTGGGCAGCGCCGACATCGGCGACGCGTTGACGTACACGCTGACGGTAAACAACGCCGGGCCCAACGCGTCGGGCACCGGCGTCGCGGTATCCGACACGCTGCCGGCCGCAGTGACGGTCAACGGCGGCGCGGCCGGGCCGGTTGCGCTGGCAGGCGCCGATGCGGCCGCCTGGTCGTGCATCTCGAACGGCGCGGCGCCGCAGGGGATCGCGTGCACGACGACGGCGTCGCTCGCCGCGGGTGCCTCGAGCGTCTTCGCGTTCACCACCGACGCGCTGCCGCCGAGCACCGGCGGACAGACGCTGACCAACTCGGTCAGCGTGAGCCCCGACCCGGCGGTCGTCGATCCCGACGGCGCCAACAACACCGCCACCGACGACACCGACGTAACGCCTCTGGGGCCGGTGGCCGATCTTGCAATCGACAAGAGCGACAACGGCGTGGCGCAGGCCGGCGCCTACCTCACCTACTCGCTGGTGGTCACGAACAACGGTCCGGATGCCGCCGATTCGGTAACGGTGACCGACGCGCTCGACGCGAACACCACGTTCGTGACGAGCATGGCTGCCTGCGTCGAGGCTCCGACCGGCACGCTTACCTGCTTGCTGGGCACGCTCGCAAGCGGCGCCTCGATCAGTTTCGACGTCGTCGTGTGGGTTGATCCTGCGGCTCCGACAGCGGGCTCGGCTACGGGGGCGGTTTGTGGCGCGGGCGAGGACCTCTGCAACCTGGCGAGCGTCGACTCGGCCACGCCCGACCCGGTAGCAGCCAATGACACGGTTGAGTTGGCCAGCGACGTGATCCCCGCGACAACGTTCTCGGCCGTGTCCGTGAGTGTCACCGATCTCGGAACCGAACCGTTCGTTCCCGGCACCGACGTGACCTACGAGATCACCGTGACCAATCCGGGCCCCGACGATGCGCTCGAGACCGTCGTTTATAACCCTCTCGGGCTCAATCTGAGTTACGTGAGCGACACCGGCGGCTGCGCGGTGCAGACCGGGAATGACGGCCTGGACAGGCTCGCTTGTCCGATCGGCACGCTGCCGGCTTTCTCGACGGTTACGTTCCAGGTGACGGCGACGATCGCTCTTGCGGCGCCGATCCAGTTCACGGCCGAAGACGGCGATTGTGCGGGAGTTGAGGATCTGTGCGACACCGCGCTGGTCGTCTCCCGCAGCGCCGACGGCGATCCTGGCGACAACTTCGACAGCGAACCGACCAACGCTAGCGCCAACCTGAACTGCGGAGACGGCATTGTGGATCCGGGCGAGGAATGTGAGCCGCCCGATACGGAGACGTGCAACAACGGCGTCGACGACGACGCCAACGGCTTGGTCGACTGCGCCGATCCTGGTTGCGCCGTGCCTGGCTTCGAGAGTTGCGACGCCAACTGTCTGCTGACGCCCGAGTGCCTTCCCATCCTGAACGATCCCGCCGTCATTCGCAGTTTCGACACCGAGGCGCGCAGCCGGGGCCGGCGTGACTACGTGAAGATCCACGGACGCTTCATTCCCGAGACTCCGGCCGATCCGGTCATCGAGGGCTTCGCCTTCTCGATCGGCAACGCCGATGGCGAGTTCTACCGCGGGCGTCTGCTGCCGCTCGATCTCGAGGTGCGCGCTGCCGGTTCCGAGGTGCGGTGGATCTACAAGGACAACACCGCAAAGCTCGGCCCGGGCCTGCGCCAGGGTTTGTCGCGTGTGAGCGTGCGCGCGAAGCTGATGGACGGCTACCTGAACTACTCGTTCAAGATCGTCGCCTACGGAGATCTGTCGCGTGCCAATCGCAGCCGGATGACGACGCAGGTCTATATCGGCGACGACGTCGCCTACCTCACGGCTGATTGGAGCGGCGGTCCCGGCCGCTGGAGGCTGTCGCTCCCTCAGGATCAGTAGGAAGATGTCCCGCGGCGCCGCTCGCCCGCGGCGGAATCAGTCCGTGCCGCTCATCGCGCCGCCTTCGCCCAGCGCTCGGCCCACTCGACGATGGGCGAGAAGCGCTCGAACAGTTCGAGGCCGAGCGCACTGAGGCCGTAGCCTTCACCGTCCCCGTGCTCGATGAAGCCGGCTTCGCGCAGTTCGCGCAGCCGCTGGTTGAGCACCGTCGGGCTGACGTCATCGCAGGCCTCGCGCAGCCCGCGGAAGGTCAGGCGATGCGCGCGCAGTTCCCACAAGATGCGCAGCACCCAGCGCCGGCCGAGCAGATCCAGAAGAGCCATGATGGGTCGGCCGGTGCGCGACCCACGCACCACGGCGCGGCGGGCCGCGACGACCGCAACGTCCGCCTTGCCAGCACGCGCCGGCGCAGGCTTTCCCGGCCCGGGCGTCGGCCGCGTCGGTCTCTTCGGGGGCGTGCGGGGTTTCGGCGTACGGGGCATCGGGGTCCTCCGGTCGGCGCGCCTGCGCTTGCGCTACTCAAACAGTAGCGGTAGCCTGCGCTACGGATTCAATAGCGCGCAGCCGCCCCCGAGGCGAACGCGCCGCAGTGGCGCCTGGCGCCACAGTTCCAAGGAGAGTTGCAAGTGAACACCCAGTCGCCACGCATCGCCCCGGTCGAAGAGCCTTACAGCGAGACCGCCGCCGCCTGGTTCCGCCGCGTGATGCCCGAAGGCGCCGAGCCCCTCGTGCTGTTCCGCACCCTGGCCGTCAACGAGCGCGTCCTGGACCGCGTGATGTCGGGAGGCCTGCTGGACCGCGGCACGCTGACACTGCGCGAACGTGAACTCGTCATCGACCGCACCACCTGGCGCTGCGGCTCCGAGTACGAATGGGGCGTGCACATCGCTTTCTTCGGTGCACGCGTGGGCTTGGGCGAGGACGAGATTGCGGATCTGTGCAGCGACGATCCAGAAGCTACACGCCTGCCGTCTCGCGAGAAGCTGCTGCTGCGTCTCTGCGACGAGTTGCACGCGACGGCTACCGTGGGCGACGATCTGTGGGGGGCACTGGTCCGCGAGTTCAGAGCCGCGCAACTCGTCGAACTGGTAGTGCTTGCCGGCTACTACCACCTCATCTCCTTCGCGACGAACGCGCTGCGGCTTCCCCTCGAAGCCTTCGGTGCGCGCTTCCCGCCGCGTCGCTGAAGTGGGGCCGCTACGTGCCGCCCTCAGGGATGGTGAAGCTGAACACCGCGCCGGACTTCTCCACGCTTTCTCCCCACACCCTGCCGCCGTGCAGCTCGACGATCTTGTTCACCGCAGCCAGTCCGATGCCGACGCCCGAGAATTCGGTGCGCGGATGAAGCTGCTCGAAGGTATCGAAGAGTTTGCCGGAGTAGCTCATGTCGAAGCCGACACCGTCGTCCGTAACCTGGTAGACGACCTCGCCGTCGATACTCGTCGCTCCGAAGCTGATGTGCGCGGGGTTCCTGGCGGCACTGTACTTCCACGCGTTCTCGAGCAGGTTGCGCATGACCGTTCGCAGCAGTTTGGGATCGCCCGACACCGACGGCGTCTTGCGGATGTCAAATTCCACGCTGCGGGCCGGTTCTTCGCGGCCGAGCTCTTCGGCGACGGCCGTGGCCATGGCGCTGAGATCGATGCTCTCGCGGTGGAGTTCGTGGCGGCTCAGCCGCGTCAGCGAAAGCAATGCATCGATGAGACGACCCATGCGCTCGGCCGCACTGCGAATCGTGTTCAGATGAGCGCGCGCGCGCTCGTCGAGACTATCCGAGCGCTCTTCCAGCAGGATCGCCGCGAAACCATCCATGCTGCGCAGCGGCGAGTGCAGGTTGTGGGAGATCGTGTGAACCAGCGCGTAGGTTTCGTCGTTCGCGAGACTGAGTCTTTCGGTCCGCTCCGCGACTCTTTGTTCGAGCGTTCGATTGAGTCGCTCCAGCTCCCGCTGGTGATTCTCGATGAGGTGTCGCGAGGCCTCGGCCTCGTAGGCGACGACAAGCGAGGCTGCCCAGAGCGAGACCAACGACGCGATGACGCCGGGGCCGAAGGTGTGGGGGTAGGACTCACCGGTCAGCAAGTTCTCCGCCGCGACCGCGCCGATGCAGACCATCAACAAGATCGACTGCGCCGCCAGCCCCCACGGCAAGAGGGAGGCGCTCGCGAAGGGCAGGACCGCGACCACGAGCAAGAGGTTGGCGTTGGTCTCGCGCGCAAAGGAGTCGCCGAGGGCTGCGATCGGTATAAACGCCGCACCTACCACGGCCACAGCGCGCACGTGCCGGCGCGCGAAAGAGGCGCGCAGCAGGGCGACCTCCCCGAGGAACCAAGCCAGCCTCAACGCGTGAACGCGCCACAGAAACCCGGGATGGGCCGCCGTCCGGCTGCACAAATCTCCGATCGGGTAGAAGACCGACACCAGGACCATGATCCATGCTGCCACCCGCACGCGGTCAAGAAGCATCGACCCTTTGTCGCTCAGCGCCACGGAGCCCGTCCCCTATGAAGAAACCTGCCGTCCCGGGCGACGAGCGCCCGCCGCAGCGGACCATCCCCACAGTCCGCGCGCAGCACGTTTCTCAGCGACAATGTGCGCCTACTCCCGAGCTAGGTAAAACGAAAAGCGTCCGGCCTCAGTCCGCGTTCACAGCGCCGTAGGTCTGGCACGGAGTCTGTGGCAGGCGCTCGCGTAGTCGAGCCTCGAGGTGTGCAAGTTCCGCGTCGCTGAGCGGCGACGCGAACTCTTCCGCCGGCTGCCGGGCAGTGGTGTAGAGCTGCACCAGCCTGATGCGGCAACCCGCCACGACGAGCTCCTCCAGCCGGTCGAGATATTCCTCGAACTGCGTCGCCGGAATCATCTCGCCGTGCAGCTTCGTGAACAGCGACTGGATCACCAGTTCGTGCGTGCGTCCCGCTATCAGGATGTTGTCGAGTACCCGCCGCAGCGTCACCGCGCTACGGTCGACGAGTCGATGGTACTGCTCGGTTCCCGCGTCGAGCTTGGCCCAGACTTCGCCCTGGTTGGCCGCCAGAACGTCGAGCGCCGCGCGCACCTTGGGTTTGTGAAGCAGAGTGGCGTTGGTCAGCACGGCGATCTTGACCGATGACAGGCCGTGCTGGTTCTTCAGCTGGGCGGCCAGCGCCGCGGCCTCGTCGAAGCGCGCACATGCCGTCGGCTCGCCGTCACCGGAGAACGCGATGTCGTTGAGACGCCGCACGGCCTCCGGCACGTCGGTGAACTGGGGGTCGCTCCATAGCTCGCCACTGGCCGCCCAGCCGAGCATCCAGTCGAGTTCGGCGCGCACCTGCGTCAGGTCAACGTCTTTGCGCGGCAACGGGGCGGCGCGATCGACCTGGCAGTAGACGCAGTCGAAGTTGCACCGTTTGTCGATGCTCAGGTTGACGCCGATCGACAGCCCCTCGCTGCGCCGGCTGAGTACGGGGTAGACGTACTGGAATCCGCGCCAGTGCCGCGGATGATCAGTGAGCAGGTGGCGCATCGATTCGCCGGTCTCGTTGTGGGCGCCCATGGCTAGACTCTTATACGAAAACCGAGAAGTAGAAAGTCCGAGACCCCGTGCGCTACCCCTCGGACCCCGAGTCTTCCCCGTTCACGGCATCGGGGATCAGGGGCACACCGCGTAGAATCACCGCCATCTCGTGCAGAGCATATGCGGATCGCCCGGACGCTGTCACGAACCCGCCGACGCCTGGAGCAGCCTGCGCGATCCTCGCGACTGTTCGCTGCCGCTGCGTCATCGGCCCGCTGGGTAGGCGCTGCGGCCCAATACCCGGGCCGCGCAGGCAGGTGCGCCCGCCGCCTCTGTTCAAAGGTCGCCAACGGCCGGGCCTCGGTATGACATTTCCGGTCTTGTCCGATCGTCCCGGTGGTGGCAGAAGGTCGGCCATGGGATTCGTCTATGTGCCGATGCTCCTCAAGTCAGCAGAGGGAAAGACCCGCACGGTGGATATGCTGGTGGACTCCGGCGCCGTGTGGTCGTGCCTGCCCGAGTCGGAGTGGAAGGCCCTCGGACTTCAGCCCACCAGGGTTTGCCAGTTCACACTGGCCGATGGTACGCGCATCGAGCGAAAGGTCTCCGATTGCCGCTTTACCTATGAAGGAGTCGAGGCACCGTCTCCGGTCATCCTCGGTGAGCGAGACGACGTCGCGCTGCTCGGTGTCGTAACGCTCGAGAGCCTCGCCCTCGTTCTCAATCCCTACGACCGCACGCTGCATCCGATGCGAGCGTTGCTCGCTCCGCTGAAGCCCGCGACGAAGGCGCCGGCTGCGGCACACGCTCCGCAGTAGGTGCGCCGCGGCGCGCCGCACACGCGCGCCGCACCGCGACGGTCGCAGATCGTCAGTGGCCCCTGCGCACCGCCCGCACTCGTAACGAGTAGGCATCTTTGGCGGACGGGAACGTCGCGCCCTCGGCCGCACTATGGGCCCAGGCAAGTCCAGGGATCTCCGCGAATGAGGTCGACGTCCAGAACGGCAACGCTCGGGTGCAGCTGCAGGCCGTCACGCCGCAGCCCGGCGAACACGCGGTGTGGAACGGCGCGAAGGCCGCCGGGTTCCACGCCGCGAAGTTCGGGAGCGTCTGCAACTCGGCGAGGTTCGGCACGCGCCAATCCGAGAAACCCGCGAACAACGCAGAGTTGAGAGTGGCAATCTTGGCGCTGAAGGCCTCCGGCCAGGTGTAGACGTTGTCCACGTCGTGGACTCCGCCGTCGTCCGCGAGCTTCTCCCACATCAGGCCGGTAGCGTGGTCGGTGATCGTACCGTCGCCGTTATCGGTGAACGCCCGCGCCACGCCGTACTGGTACTCGCCGTCCTGGCCGCTGCCGATGCATGAAATGCCGGCGCCGGCCGCGTCGTAGCAAGCGCTCTGCCCGGTCTTCAGCGGCTGGCCCGAGGCTTCGCACTGCAGCGCGATCGGCTGTCCGACCGCCGCCTTGAGCACCGCGAGCGCGTCGGCGGCGGTGAGCTTGCCGCTACCGTTCACGTCGCCGCACGGCGCGGGGTCCGTGCCCACCGAAGCCGTGAGCTCGATGTCGTCGACTTCCAGGCCGAGACGGTTTGGCAGGCTTCGGTCGCTGACTATCGCCACCGCGTCGAGTTCTCCGATCTGTCCGGCGCTGATCGCCCGCGACGGCGTGGTAGTGGTGCTGGTGCCGTCGTCCAGTTGCCCGTCGTGACGCCGCCGCTACTGAAAGCGGGCAGCGCATGGCCGATCTGGTGAATGCGATCCGCCTGCCCGATCGCTCGCGTATTGAGAACCTTGCCGCTGGTGAGCAAGTCTCCGTCAGTGACCGGCATCTCGGGACTCGTACCCTGGTTGGTGAGACCGTCCCAACCTCCCTGTCCGCGCAGATTGGAACCGGCCTCGTAGACCTCGAACGACTCGGAGAACAACGCGCCGTTTGCGAGAACGGAGCCGGGCGCGAATGCGCACAGAACGATGCCGAAGATCGCCGTAGCGCGAGCGCAAGCGCGACGCGCGCGGAAGGATTCGTCTGAGGTTTTCACGCTCGATAGCCTAAGCAACCGGCGGAACGTGTCCACTCTCCGCATTCGAGACGCGACGTATGTGTAGAAGCAATGCTTCTCCTGCGGTTGGACGCTCGACATAAGCGCGGCGAGGTTCTACGAGCAGCAACGCGCGACGGTCAGCGGGAGGCAACAGTCATGACGGATATCGGAAGATTCACGCCGACAGCGGCCGATGAGGGCCGACACACACCCGGCAGCGAGGAACTGTGGGGCGAGTCGTGGTACTGCGACTGGTCCGCACCGGACTGCTCCTACGGCGGCTACGTGCGCCTCGGCCTCTACCCGAACCTCGGGCGCGCCTGGTGGTGGATCGCGTTGGTCGGCGCTGGCCGGCCGCTGGTGCTGACGGTCGAACACGAGCTGCGGTGCCCGCAGGGTGAGGCGGCGCTCGATCAGAAGGTGGCCGGAACTTCGTTCGCGCTCTCGTGCACCGAGGCTTTCCGCCGCATGCGAGTTAGCAGCAGCGCCACCGGCGTGGTGCTGCCGGACCCCGCGAAGGCGTTTTACCCGCTCGATGGCAAGCGCCTGCCGGTGTCGCTCGACCTGACCTGGGTGTCGCGCGCCGAGGTCTTCCCCTACGCGATGGCGACGCGCTACGAGCTTTCGTCGTGGGTCACCGGATCGGTAACGGTGGGTGATGAAACGATCGCCGTCGATTGCGCGGGGCAGCGCGACCATTCGTGGGGCGTGCGCGACTGGTGGCTGTTTCCGTGGAACTGGACGGCGGGGCATTTCGACGACGGCTCCTACATGCACGCCGCGCGGTCGATCCTCCCTGAGGTCGAAATATTCGCGACCGGCTACACGGTCACTCCCGACGGCGTGCTCACGGAGACAGCGCGCGTCGACAACGCGGTCGACATCGATAGCGAGAAACTGCCAACCGCGGCGCGCCAGAGAATCGGCGACATCGCGTTCGCGGCCGAACCGATCGGTCACGCACCGGTACTGCTGGTCGCGCCCGACGGTCGCCAGACGCGCTTCCCGCGCGCGATGTGTCGTTACACGACGACCGACGGCCGGGTCGGCAGCGGCTGGACCGAGTACAACTGGCCGCCCGGCTTTCCGTGAAGCACCAGAGGCGCGATGTGACGGCGCGCTCTACGGACAGGGCGGTCCCCACACCACGCACGCACCCGCTACCGCTTCGCAGCAGTAGGGTTCGGCCACGCGGGTGGTTAGCGGCAAGCCTCTGATTGCCGGAGTCCGAACCTTCCAACGCAGCGCAGTGTGCGCGGTCAGCGTTCGCGCCCTCGAGCGCAGCGAGAACTGTCCCGGGCCGGCTCGGCGGATTCCCCAGCGTGCCAAGCCACCTTGGTTGGTATCGTCGGTCCGCGACCACCAAAGGTCGCCCACCGGCCACACGGCTTCGAGCGGAGTCGCCAGGCTTGGGCTTGCGCGCAGGCCGCTGCGGATCGAGCCGGCGAAGTCGCGAAGCTCGAAGATGTTGGGGATGCGCCAATCGTAGATTCCGGCGCGAAGGCCCGAGCGGATCCCGGGCGCCGCGCTGGAGCCGCCGTTGACCCGGGCACGGGCGCGCAGCGCACGCGGATAGGTGCGAAGGTCGTCGCGTGCGGTCACGAGCTCCGCACGCTTCCACACCAAACCGTAGCGCGCCGATCCGTCACTGAGCAGGCTGATTCCGTCGCTCGGCAGCTTGCGCGCACCAGGGTCGCAGCCCTTGATCCGGGCACTGCACTTGTCGCCACCACTGTTCACGGTCACTACACAGTCGGACGGCGCCACATGCGGCTGTACCGGATCGAGCAGGCAGTTCTTTGCAACCGCTGCGGCGATGCAGTCGGAAGCGTTGGCGAACTCACGCGCGACAGCAGAGTTGCTCAGCTCCCATTGTAGCGTTCCGGCAAATCCAGAGGCCGAGATCAAGACTGCGCCGCTCTTGCGATCAACCTTGGCGTGGCACTTGAGCTGCGCCTGTGCCGCAACCGGCAAGAAACAAAGCGACACAGCAGCCAACAACAGCACAAATCGAGACCGTCCTCCGATGCGTTGCGTTCTCGTGGCCATTTGCTTGACCTCCTTTGCGATTGTGATTCCGGCCTTTCCAGCAGCGGTCGGATTGTAGGACGCCGGCCGGAGTTGGCAAGGCTATCGGCTTCCCCCCGGCAGGGGGTCCCACCACGCCATGGCCGGCGGCTCGCGCTCTGCGGCAGTTGCGCAATGCACTTCGCCGACGCGATCGTGGTAGGTCAGCCACTCGTCGATGAACTGCGCTCCTTCCCCGACCGCGAGCCTCGCAGCGCGTTCGAAAAGATCGAGCCCGGAGACTTCCACTCCCGGACCGAAATGGGTTCTCGGAAAGACGACGTGTGCCGGGTCGGAGGCCTGGAAATTCACCAGGTTGGGTGCCAGCGCCTCCGCCGAGCGGGGCTGGATCGAGCCGTCGGCTGCGAGCACGCCGGCAAACAAGACGGGCAGACGAATGAAGTCGTCATCGAGATCGCCGCAAAGAGAATCATCGCCAGGCTCGCCGTCGTCACGCAAGAAGGGATGACCGCCCGTCTCTCCCATCGCATCGATGATCGCCGCACGGACCCGGTCGATATTGCGCTGCGCGCTATCGTTGAGCGCCGCCAGCGAGGCGTCGTGCTTCAGTTCGGAGATGCTCACCATCGTCGGAAATCCGTACGCTCCCGTCGGCCCGCGCGTATGCCAGGTAAGCGCCTCGGTCGCGACGATATAGGCACTGTCGCCGCCGGGCTCGACGATCCAGCGATCGGATGCTTCGGCGCCGGTGAGCGCACCGTACAGCAGATGCTGAAGCCCGTTGCCGAAGCCGGCTTCTCGATCGGCTACCATCGAAGCGGTCTGAAACACGCTGTTGCTATGCTTGGGAGAATAGATGTTGAGAAATCCTTTGTAGCGATGCGTGACCGAAGCGATCTGGCCCTTGCCCTGGCCGTCGAAGATGCGCACGATCCGCCAATCCTGTTTGGTGAAGTCTCGCCCCTGGCTTTCTGCCTCGCCGCCGACCATTCCGCGGACCACCAGACGTTCGTTGGCGACGGCCTCGATGATGGGCTGGTTGCCCTGCGTTCCGAACTCGCGGTTGGCCAGAATGAAAGTTCCATCGGCCTCGCTCAGCGCAACCACCAGATTGAGATTTTCGACGATGGCTGCACTCAGTCGCGCTGAAACGTCGGCGGCGACGTCGTTTCGCTTCAGTGCCACGGCCACATTGTCCGGCGTGGTGGCCGCGTCGAAATCGAACTCGAAGACGAGGCGGCGCTTGCCGTCGTGTACGCTCACTGTCTCGCCATCGCGCAGCGCGGCGGCACTCGGACAGTGGATGCTGCCGTGCGCGACACCGTCGAAGAGCAGCGCGGAACTGGTAGTGCGCAGGGCGTTGCTCGCGCGACCCGCGGCTTGCGGCCCGATCACGAACGCCGCGGTATCATCGGCGGGCGCCGGCAAGCCGCGGCGAGGATCACCTTCGCGAAGAAGCTGCAATGCATAACCGGGCTGGGCGATCACCACTTTGAACGGACGGGCTCCGACGGCTCGCGGCTCCGGCGTGGGAAGGAAGTTGACGATCTCGTCGACGTGGCCGACGCGCAGCCAGCCAAGATCGACGAGGACAGGTCCCTGCACTGCCGCGCCGCCGATTCGCTGCGCCCGCAGGAAGGAGAGAAAGTCGTCGCTCATTCCCGCGCCGATCAGGACCCTGCCGAGCGGCCAGGCCGGCGATGGCGGGATGAGTTCCAGATTACCGCCCATGTCGCAGGCGTTCGTGGCCACGCCGGTGGCCGGTGCTCGCCAGCGGTAGACGCCGCGATCAGGCGCGAGCAACTCACGGCCTGGCCAGGCCGGCAGTGGCACCAGCGGAGTTTGCAGCGCGATGTGCATGCCGTGCCATCCCGCACCGCCGGCATCGGGCATTGCAGCAAAACCGATTTCGACATGATCCTGGAAGAAGCGGTACATCGCCGCGTCGGCGGGATCTTGCTCGACCAAGCCTGCAACGCCACCGAACGCGTCGGCGAGCGCCGCAGAGCCGTCGTTGGATTGCATCCAGATTCTGCGCGCCGGCTGAGTCGGCGGCACCAGCAGGAACGGTGCGACTTGCAGCCGCACACGATCGGTGGCGATCGGTGTACTCGAACCCGTGAGCGTCGCGACCAGTTCCAGCTCCACCTCACCGTCGAACTCCCACTCCTGCTTGCCGCGCCCGCTCTTGTGTCCGGGCAGATAGAGTGACTCGATAGCGAGTTCCAGATCGCTTTTCTCACTCACCCCGAGCAGCGGGACGGCAACGATCTCGCCGGGCGCTTTGCTGGCCGCGTCGAAACCTCCCATCAACAGGGCCGCACCTTGGCGGCGCCCTTCGAACACATGCACAGCGCGTGCATCATCGGCGCGCATTCGCAGCCACCACGCGATCCCGGCAGCAGCGCCGGTGGCACGCACCAGCAACGGCGCGAGATCGCGAACGTCGTGCAGCGACTCGACGCTGCGGCTTTCGAAGGCAGGTCGGCCCTCGGCGTCGAGAGCCGCGGCGTCGATCCGCTCGGTACCGTCGCGGTCGCAATTGGCAAGGAACAGAGCGCCACTCGTGGCGCCGGGGGCGTCTTCCAACTCCTCGTCCGCCCAGTCCTCAATCTGGCCGTTGCGATTAGTATCGACGTCGAGGTCCGCGCGAACCGTCGCCGCCGCTGGCGCAGTCGCGATGCTCGCGGGGTCGAGCGGTGAAGTCGACATCTGCGCGAGCCTGACGGCGCCCGATGCCGGCCCCACCGCCACCAGCACGACTGTCAGCGCACCGGCAGCTACCCGCCGATGCCGTGTGAAGTCTGAACCAGGCATCCATCTCAATGGACGACCTGGGTTCGAAGGAAACTCAAGCGCGGGCTTGGCTCGACCCGCAGACCACGTACTCACTCCGGCCTGATTCGCGGTCGCAGCGGCCGCCGGCAGCGGACGCACGATCTCCGGGAACAATGGCAATTCCACGGACTGGGCTCCGGGTTCCGGGCCGATCCGCCATTGCCCGCGAGCACCGTGTGGATGCCGATACGAACTCCAAGGTTGCCGGCCC
Organism: Deltaproteobacteria bacterium; assembly: GCA_016218925.1. Taxonomy (GTDB): domain Bacteria; phylum Desulfobacterota; class Binatia; order UBA1149; family CAITLU01; genus CAITLU01. Next base: position 12,781 of record JACRCR010000023.1, read on the forward strand.
CCGACTCTACCGTTACGCTGCGGTCACGATGAGAAGGATCGCTCCCGACCTGGACAGCGTCAGTGGCGCCGTGCGCCTGGAGGCGATCAGGTGACCGACCACTTGGACCTCACTGCGCTGAGCGGCGCGATCGTCTCCCTCGAGGAAGGCATCGCCATCGTCGACAACCCGGTGTGGTTCTGTGCCCAGACCCCCGCCGTCCAGAACGTGCTGATCGCCGGCGTGATCCAGAGCTTCGAGTTCGTCTACGAACTCAGTGTCAAGATGATCCGACGCCAACTCGAAACCGAGGCCGCCAGCCCTACCGATGTTGATGAAGCGAGCTTCCGCGACGTAATGAGAACGGCCGCCGAGAAGGGCCTCATCCGCGATGTGGAAGCGTGGTTCGGCTACCGCAAGATGCGCAACTTCACGGCGCATACCTACGACCACGACAAGGCGAGACAGGTCTACCAGGGCATCTCGGCCTTTCTCGGCGACGCACGCGCACTGCTCGCGAAACTGGAAGCACGCAATGCCTGAGCAGCAGCTCAATGTGAGGCCCGATCATCTCGCACTCGTGCGGGAGATCCTGCGAAAGCACGTGCCCCATCACGAGGTATGGGCCTTCGGTTCGCGCACGCGCGCGGCGGCGAAACCTTACTCCGATCTCGACCTGGCTGTCCTCAGCGACCAACCCCTGGACTTTGCGGTCAGTGGTGCGATGGCCGAAGACTTCTCCGATTCGGATCTGCCGTGGAAGGTGGACATCGTCGACTGGGCCACCACGAGCGAAGCGTTCCGTCGCATCATCGAACGCGACAAGGTGGTAGTGCAGACCGCGGCGGTGGACGCGACCCATCAACGCGACTGACGCTATCCGAGAGTTGGTTGCCGACCCAGATCTCGAGATTGCCTCGCACAGCGACCGCAACCGGTTCCGCACCGACCTGACCCTCGCCCACCGACGTGAGGGCTCCCCCGCCTCCGACCACTCTCACGCTGTAGAAGCAGAGCCAGGCGAGGGGTCTTCGCAGTGCGGGCGCGAGAGACGCTCGATCGCGCCGCTTGGCGCTCGGCCGCATTTTGCGACATAGGAGCGGCGTGGGCGACGTAGCCGTAGCGACAATCGTCGCCAAGAACTACATATCGTTCGCCCGCGTGCTGGCGGATTCGCTGCGCCGGCACCACCCCGAGTTGCCCTTCTTCGTGCTGCTCACCGACGAGGTGGACGGCTACTTCGCACCCGAGAACGAGCCGTTTTCGCTGGTGCAGATGTCGGAACTGACGATCTCCGACCCGGCGCGTTTTCGCCGCCACTATTCCCGCAAGCAAGTAGCCGCGGCAGCCAAGCCGTACCTGCTCGAACACGTGCTCGAGCGAGGATTCGGCGGCGCCATTTTTCTCGACCCCGACACACTGGTGTTGAGCGACCTGTCAGAGGTTCTCGCACTGGTGCGCCGCCGCGGCATCGTCCTCACCCCGCATCTGCTCAGGCCGCCGACGGGCCAGGCAGCGGTGGCGCGCGAACTCAATATCCTTCAGTCCGGCGTCTACAACGCCGGCTTCATCGGTGTCACCGATACGCCGGGCACGCGGCGGTTCCTGGCCTGGTGGCAAAGCCGTGTATACGCCAACTGCCGTCACGAAGTCGCCGCAGGCTTGTACTACGACCAGCGTTGGCTGGACCTGGTACCGGTCTTCTTCGACGACGTGTCGATCCTTCGCGATCCGACCTGCAACGTCGCGCACTGGAACCTGCCCGAGCGCGCTGTTCGCCTCGATGACGAAACGTTCATGGTCGACGGACGACCTTGCCGGTTCTTCCACTTCAGCGGTTTCGACCCGGACTATCCCGATCTCGTCACTCGTTACTCCCCGCGCCTCGGCGCCGCCGACCTGGGTGCGACCGCCCTTCTGCTGCAACGTTACGCAGAATTGCTCGTGCGGGCCGGCTACCATGAGACCAAGGCGTGGCCATACGCGTACGACAACATCGCGCAGTCCATCGCCGGACGGATATGGCGCAATCTGGGCAATCTCGGCAAGTCGAGCAAGCTGAGCAGGTCGCGCCGTCGGACCGCGGCGAAGCGGTAAGAGCGCATCGTGGGAGATCTGGCCGCCGCGACGATTGTCGCAAAGAATCGCATCGCGCTCGCTCGCGTGGTGGCGGATTCGTTTGCCCGCCATCACCCCGAGATCCCGTTCTTCGTGCTGTTGGCGGACGAGCCGAACGGCTACTTCAATCCCGACGCAGAGCGCTTCACGGTGCTGCGCCTCGAAGAGCTGGCGATCCCCGACCTCGCGGCCCTGCGCTCCCGCTACACGCAGCAGGAACTGACCTACGCGATGACACCGTACGTGCTCACGCACCTGCTGGACCGCGGCTTCGATCGCGTTGCGTTCTTCAAGCAGGAAAGCCTCGTGGTCGGCGACCTCACTCCGGTTCTTGAACTGCTCGGCAAGCACTCGATAGTTCTGACGCCGCATCTGCTCGAACCACCGGCTGGTGCGGAACCGATCGCGCGAGAGCTCAACATCCTGCAATCGGGCGTCTTCAACGTGGGCTTCCTCGGCGTTTCGGACACCTTCACGGCGCGCGGGTTCTTGTCGTGGTGGGAGAGCCGCATGCGAGAGCATTGCCGGCACAACGTCCCGGCCGGTATCCATTTCGAGCAGCGCTGGCTGGACCTGGTGCCGGCATTCTTCGACGACGTCGTCTCGGTACGCGACGTAGGCTTCAACGTCGGACATTGGAACATGCCCGACCGCAGTGTGACGATCCGCGGCGACGACGTGACGGTGAACGGACAGCCGTGCCGTTTCGTTCGCTTCAGCGGATTCGACCCAGACCGTCCCTATGCCGTGACGCGCTATTCGTCGAGACTGGACATGTCGAGCGTCGCTGACGCGGCTGAACTGTTCCGCCGCTACTCGCAGTTGCTCGCGGCGGCCGGCTATCAGGAGACCAAGACCTGGCCGTACGCGTACCGCCGCCGTATCAACGACCTTCGCGCGCTGGCCAGACGCGTCCACCCGGCCAGCCGCGTCCGTGCGGTGGCCGCGAAGCTCGTGCGCGGCATTCGCGACTGAGCCTGACGGCAGCGGCCGACGCGGCGCGAGAACAGCCGGTCCGTCTACGCCACCCCGACAAGCAGCGCACTGGCGGGCATCGGTAGTGAGCACCGTCGACCCGATGCGCAGAGGTTTCCGGGTTCGATGCGTCCGCCGTGACCTGCTCAGGCGGCGTGCAACGTGAAGAAGAACGAGGCGCCCTCGCCAGGCGTCGACTCGGCCCAGATCCGTCCGTCGTGACGCTGGATGATCCTCTGGACGACCGCGAGCCCGATGCCGGTCCCCTCGAATTCGTCTTCGCGGTGAAGGCGCTGAAAGACACCGAACAGCTTATCAGCGTACATCGGCTCGAAGCCGACACCGTTGTCCTTCAGGCACAGCACTACCACGCCCTCCTGCGTCGCCTCGTGCGACAGATGGATGTGCGCCGGAGCCTTGTGCCGCGTGTACTTGACCGCGTTGTCGAGCAGATTGACGAACACCTGCCGCAGCAGCGGCGGGTCTCCCCACACCGCAGGCAGAGGCTCCCGGCGCCACACGATGTCTCGTCCGGCGTGTTCCTCGCGCATCGCCCGCGAGACCTCATCGAACATCGCCTGCGGATCCACCACCTGCCGCTTCAGTTCGGTTCGCCCGGCGCGCGCGAACTCGAGAAGATCCTTGATGAGGCGCCCCATGCTCCGCACCGACTTGAATATGGCCTCGAGCGCGAAGCGGCCCTCCTCGTCGACGAGGCCGGCGATCTGAGCCTCGAGCACGTGCGCGAAGCCATCGATCCGCCGCAGTGGCGCTCGCAGGTCATGCGAGACCGAAAACGAAAACGCCTCCAGTCCGGCGTTTGCCTCCGCAAGCTCTCTGGTCCGGCGCTGGACGCGCGCCTCGAGCTGGGCGTTCAGGTCGAGGATGGCGTCACGCGAGCGGCTGATCTCCTCGAGTGCCGATTCGAGTTCGAGGTTCTTTTCCTCCAGCTTCCTGACGAGTACGGCGTTGTAGCGTTCCAGGACGTAGTTTTCGTCGTGCCGCAGGAAGAACTCCGCGTTTTGGCGGTCGGACCTCGACATCGCCTGGTTGATCGCCTCGACCAGCACGGCCGCAGGGGCAGGCTTGGTGATGAAGCGATCGGCACCGACGGTCTCCGCAAGATCCCGGTCCGCCGGCGAGTTGTACGTACTCGTGTACAGGATGAAGGGCAGGTGCGACAAGGGCTTGCTGCGCCGAATCTCATGGCACAGTCGGAAGCCGTCCATGTTCGGCATCAGAATGTCCGAAATGACCACGTCGATTTCGGTCCCTTTGAGGATTTCGAGAGCCTCGGCTCCATCGCCCGCTTCGACGACAGTGAGGTTCTCCGCTTCGAGTTGAACGCGCAGCAGCTTGCGATTGGTCACCTGATCTTCGACGATCAGGATCTTCACGGTTTCTCCGATGCCTCGTCGGACCGGCGCTGGACCACCTCTTCCAGTTGCCGCGGCAGCCCGCGCGTGTCGATTGGCTTGACGATGCACAGGTCGCACCCGACCGCGCGCAATTCTTGCTGGCTGTACGAATCCGGAAAAGCTGTCACGGCGACGATCGGAATCGCCTGCGTGCGCGCGTCGGCCTTCAGACGGCGGGCAAGCGCACGCCCATCGATACCCGGCAGCCTCATGTCCAGGAGGATCACGTCCGGCGCGTCCTCCAGGATCGCATCGACCGCACCGTCCGCCGACACTTTGTGCTGCACGAGCAGGCCGCTGCTCGCCAGCACGCGCGTCACCAGCTTGAGATCGGTCGCATCGTCCTCGATCACCAATACTTTGATCGCCGCCGGTTCGCGCGAGAGACGCGGCCGGTCCATGAACGCCGCCACCTGCTCCGGAAAGCGACGGGTGTTGATCGGCTTGGCTATATAGCCGTCGCATCCGGCTTCGGCAGCCCTACGGTCGTCGCCTTTCATGACGAACGCGGTGAGCGCCACGATCGGCACGCCCGCGCAACGCCCTTCGGCCTTGAGCTTGCGCGTGAGCGTGAGCCCGTCCATCCCCGGAAGGCCGATGTCCATCAGGATGAGGTCCGGAATCCTCTGCTCCAGGACGGTAAGCGCTTCTTCCGCGTGTCTGGCGCGTTCGACAAGATACCCTTCGCTCTCGAGGACGTCGCAGACGAGCTTCGCGTTGACGGGATTGTCCTCGACCACCAGGACGCGCCTCCTTACGCCGTCGCGGTTGCCGGAGTTCATCGGCGGTCCCTCTCGCTCGGGGTCTCGCAGCTTCGCGCCGCGAGCGCCTGCGGCAGCGTCACGGTGAAGCGGCTCCCGCGACCGGGTTCGCTGACGACGCCGATGCTCCCGCCTTGCAACTCGGTGATCTTCTTGGTGAGAGCGAGGCCGAGGCCGGTTCCCGAATAGCGCCTCGCAGCGCTCGAGTCGAGTTGCTGGAATTCGACGAAGAGTCGGTCGAAATCCTCCTTCTTGATGCCTACGCCCGAGTCGCGCACTTCGAGTACCAGCGCCTGTTCGTCGCCTCGCGACGCAGTGATTTCCACGCGCCCGCCGTCGTCGGTGAACTTCACGGCGTTGGACAGCAGGTTGTAGAGGACCTGCCGCAACTTGTGCGGGTCGAGCACTACCGTTTCCACCTGCTCGGCGATCTCGGTGCGGATCGCGATGCTCTTCTTCTGCGCCATCGGCGAAACGACCGCACAGACTTCCTGGATCGCCTCCACCAACCGGAAGCGCTCCGGGAACAACTCCATCTTGCCTACCTCCACCTTGGACAGATCCAGCACGTCGTTTATGAGCTTGAGCAGGTGGCGGCCGCTGTTGAGAACGTCGTTCAGGTACTCGCGCTGGCGGGGATTGAGCGGCCCGGGTTTCTCGTCGACCAGGAATTCGGAAAACCCGATGATCCCGTTGAGCGGCGTGCGCAGCTCGTGCGACATGGTCGCGAGGAACTCGCTCTTCATTCGGTTGGCTTCGTTGATCTTGGTCTCGAAACGCTTGCGCTCGCTGGCGTCCCGGATCGTGCTCGACACCAGAACCCCATCCGGCGTCGCGATCGGGCTGAGGCTGATCTCCACCGGAAACTCTTCGCCGTCGCTGCGCAGACCGTACAGTTCGAGACCGGCTCCCATCGCGCGTACGCGCGGGTGTTCGAAGAAGACGGCCCGGTGGGCGCCGTGACGGCCGCGGTAGCGCTGCGGCACCAGACACTCGACGGACTGTCCGAGCAGTTCCTCTCTGCGATAACCGAACACCTTCTCGGTCTGCGAGTTGACCAGCACGATGCGTCCGGTGCTATCCACGATCACCATCGCGTCGGGCGCCGACTCCAGAAGGTCGCGCGGTTCGCAGATATTCGCGTCGCGCAAAGCCCTCAGTTCGGTGATGTCTCTGTGGGTCGTCAGGAAGCCGCGGACGCGGCCTTCCTCCAACAGCGCCTTCAACGACACACTGACGTAGAGTGGCCTTCCGTCCTTGCGAACGCGTTCGGCCTCGTAGAGGGCCGGGCCGGTCACCGGCACCCTGGCGAGCAATGCACGCTCCTCGTCTATGCGATCTTGCGGCACCGTGGCATCGATGAACGAACGCCCGACGATCTCGCTCGCCGTGTATCCGAAGATCGACTCGGCAGCGGTGTTCCAGTGCAGCACGTTTCCGTCCTCCGACAGTACCGCTACCGCATCGGGGGTTTCCACCCACCAGAGCCGGGTCACATCCGCGATCATCTGACTTTTCCTCGCACCGGAGCCTCCGCGCCTCGTAAAATGCTACACCGTTGCTGCGTCAACGTCAGTAAGTCGCGTCACATCATGTCAGCGCCGCGCAGTTCGCAGACCTTCCACGCGACGACACCGACATCGTTGTTGAGTTGCTTGTTATCGGTCGGGCGCATCGCTCCCTTGTTTCCAAAGCCTCTTCTTGCAAGTCCCGGATGGTGCAAGGATCCCCGTACTGGCGCGCTCCAACACTCTCGCGCCGGAGGTACGCGAATGAAGCGTCATCTCTCAATCGCTGTCCTGGTCGCCGCACTTGCGGGGTGCTCGCCCGCAACCCGGCCGGCGGAGCCGGACAGCGAGCCGATCGGGGCTGTGCCATTGTTCGAAGGCCTCGGAACCAACGGCCGCAAGATCACGACCGCTTCGCCGCAGGCGCAACGCTACTTCGATCAGGGCCTGAGCTTCCTGTTCGCGTTCAACCACGACGAAGCGATCCGCTCCTTCGGCCGCGCCGCCGAGCTCGACCCCTCCGCCGCGATGGTGTGGTGGGGAATCGCGCTGGCGCACGGACCTCACATCAACAACCCGGCGGTCTCGCCCGAAGCCGCGAAGGCCGCGTGGCGAGCGCTGCAGCGCGCCCGAGAAACCTCACGCGGCGCCGGCGCAACCGAGCGTTCGCTCATCGACGCGCTCGCGGCGCGCTACGCCGACCCTCCGCCGGTCGATCGCACCGCACTCGATCAGGCCTACGCCGCTGCGATGAGGGAGGTGTGGAAGCGTCATCGAGACGACGCGGATGCCGGCGCCTTGTTCGCCGAAGCGTTGATGGATCTGCGCCCGTGGAACCAGTGGACGCCGAAGGGTGAGCCTCAGCCGGGAACCGAGGAAGTACTGGCGACACTCCAGGCAGTCCTGCGACTGCGCGCGAACCATCCACTCGCGCTGCATCTGTACATACACGCGGTCGAAGCCTCGCGCGATCCGGGGCGCGCCGACGCGGTCGCCGATCGCCTGCGTGACCTCCAGCCCGGACTCGGGCACCTCGTGCACATGCCGTCTCACATCGACGTGCGGCGTGGGCGTTGGCGCGAAGCCATCACCGCCAACGCGAAGGCCATCCAGGCAGACCGCAGGTACCTGGAGCTCGCGCCGAAACAAGGCTTCTACGGACTGTACATGGCGCACAACCATCACATGCTGGCCTACGGCGCGATGATGATCGGGCGCCGCGCCGAAGCGGTCGGCACGATCGACACGATGGTCGCCCAGATGCCGTCCGACTGGACCACGCAGTTCACGCCGATCGCCGATGGCTACCTGGCGATGCCGCTCGAAGTCCGCATGCGCTTCGGAGCCTGGGACGAGATCCTGGCCGCGCCAGAACTCCCCGAACGCTTCAAGCTGGCGCGAGCCTTGCGCCGCTACGCCCGCGCAGTAGCCTTCGCGGCCAAGGGAAACACCTCCGCCGCGCGAGCTGAGCGCGATGCGTTCGCCGCGGCCCGTGCGGTTGTGCCCGCCGATGCGATGTTCGGCAACAACACCGCAACCGACCTGCTCGCGCTGGCCGGGCAGATTCTCGACGGCGAGCTCGCCTACCGCGAAGGCCACCGCGACGCTGCGCTCGTTTCGCTGCGCCGAGCGGTCGAACTGCACGACCGGCTGCGCTACGACGAACCACCCGCCTGGATCATCCCGGCGCGACACACGTTGGGCGCCGCGTTGCTCGATTCAAAGCGTGCCAAGGAAGCCGAGCACATCTTCCGCGACGACCTGCAGCGGCTTCCGGAGAACGGCTGGGCACTGTTCGGACTGGCGCAAAGCCTGCGCATGCAGCGAAAGAACGCCGAGGCTGCCCAGGTCGAAGCGCGGTTCCATCGCGCCTGGAGCGGTGCCGACACCGACATATCCTCGCCCTGCGCCTGCCTGGCCGGTTCGTAGACTGCACTCGGATCTGGCCCGGTCCTTCGCCTACGGCAGCAACATGCAACGCGCCACGTTTCGCGAGCGCCGGGCTTTGGAGCCGGCCGCTTGGGGCAGCCGAGATCTCGATCCGAGTCGAAGCGCCGGGCTGACACGCTCGCGCAGCGCCGGTTTCTGCCGCGCGCCGCCCGCGCTACAAGGCCGCGACCACCATGCGCTACGAAGGACGAGTCTTCCGGCCACCGAGCGAGGCCGATGCCTACATCGTGCAGGCCACCATCGGGTGTTCGTGGAACCACTGCACCTACTGCGACATGTACCGCGACAAGCGTTTCCGCGTGCGAGACCTCGGCCAGACGCTCGCGGACATCGAGGCCGCGGGAAAGCGATACGGGCCGCGCGTCGAGAAGCTCTTCGTTGCCGACGGCGACGCGCTCGTCCTCGACCTCGATCACTGGCAGTCCATCCTCGACGCTGCAGGCGCGGTGTTCCCGAATCTCAGGCGCGTCAGCGCCTACGCCACCGCCATCAACATCCTCACCAAGACGCCGGATGAGCTGCGCCGCTTGCGCGAGCAGGGACTGACGCTGCTCTATCTCGGTCCCGAGAGCGGCGACGACGCGACGCTAAGGCGCATCGCCAAGGGATCGACCTTCGACGAGCACGCCGAGGCGGCCAGGCGTGCGCACGACGCAGGCATGGCCATCTCGGTAATTTTCCTGCTCGGCGCCGGCGGCGTGGAGCGAAGCGCGGAGCACGCCGCGGCGTCCGCGCGACTGGCGACGGCGATGGATCCGGAGTTCCTGTCCGCGCTGACGCTGACCGTGGTCGAAGGCACACCGATGGCGATGCTGCAGCAGCGCGGCGACTTCACGCTCCCATCGGTCAAGTGCATGCTCGGAGAGCTGCGCACGCTGGTTGCGCAGGCACGGCCCACCGATGCGGTGTTCCGCACCAACCACGCATCGAACTACCTGCCGCTTGCCGGAAGGCTGCCGCACGATCGCGACCGCATCGTCGCGGCGCTCGACGATGCGCTGGAAGGACGCATCGCGCTGCGCCCGGAGGCCGCGCGGGGTCTCTGAGCCCACGCCGGTCGCGGTCGGAAGCACGCCGGCGTCAGCCGCCGCGCGGGATGTCGCGGAATGCCATGCCTTTGTCGGCGCGCACGTCGGCCGGCAGTCCGAGCACGCGCTCGGCGATGATGTTGCGCAGAACTTCGTCGGTGCCTCCGGCGATGCGAAATCCCGAGATCGCCAGGTAGCGATACTGCCAGCGGCCCTGGTGCGCGGCGTCATCCACGCCGACCATCGCACCGGCTTCGCCTTGCAGATCCATCGCATAGGCGGCCATGTCCTGGATCAGCCTGGCGCCCAGCAGCTTCATCAGGCTGGCTTCGGGCCCCGGCATCTTGCCCTGCGACAGATCGCTGACGATGCGGCGTCCGGTCAGTTCCACGCCTTTGGCGATCACGTGGAACGAAGCGATCTTCTCGCGCACGGCGGCATTGGCCAGCGCCGGAGCTCCGTCCACTTCGAGCCGCGCGGCGAGATCGATCAGATCGGCGGAGCCGAAAGCGTCGCCGGAAAGTGTTCCGACCGTGGCGCGCTCATTCATCAACGTGGTGATCGCCACGCGCCAGCCTTCGCCGACTTCGCCTATGCGGTTGCTGTCGGGAATGCGCACGTCGGTGAAGAACACCTCGTTGAAGCCCTGCCCACCGTCGATCTGCGTGATCGGACGTATCTCGATTCCAGGCGAGCGCATATCGACCACGAAGTAGGTGAGCCCGGAGTGTTTGGCCAGACCGGGATCGTGACGCGCCACCAGGATGCCCCAATCGCAGAACTGCGCGCCGGTGGTCCAGATCTTCTGTCCGTTGACCACCCAGTAGTCGCCGTCCCTGACCGCGCTGGTGCGCAAGCCGGCCAGGTCGGAGCCCGCGCTCGGCTCGCTGAAGAGCTGGCACCAGACTTCCTCGCCGCTGAGCATCCGTGGCAACCAGCGCTGCTGCTGCTCGGCGCTGCCGTGAATCATCAACGTCGGCCCGGCCATGCCGTGACCGATGAGATAGATGTTGGGCGGCGTCTTGAACCTGGCTTCCTCCTGACTCCAGATCACCGTCTGTATCGGCGTGGCGTCGCGGCCGCCGAAAGCCCGCGGCCAGTGCAGGCAGGCCCATCCGGCGTCGGCTTTCTTCTTCTGCCAGCCTTTGGCCGCGGCCAGCTCGGCCTCACCGATGCGCTCGCCGAGGCTTTCGTACTCTGAGCCTTCGGTAGTGCGCGGCGTCGCGTTGGTCTCGAGCCAGGTGCGCGCCTGCACGCGGAAGGCGGCTTCTTCAGGGGTGTCGCTGAAATCCATCTCTGATCCTCCAACTCTTCGCTACGCGCGCTACGCCGCGGCCTGCGTGAGCCTGTCCATCAGTTTGCGCTTCCAGCCCGAAGTGCTGCCGAGCGACGCCGCCAGCAGTTTGGCGCGGCGGTAGAAGAGGTGACAGTCGAACTCCCAGGTGTAACCGACGCCGCCGTGCATCTGGATCATCTCCTGCGTGGCCTTGCAGAAAACGTCCGACGCGGCGATGCGCGCCACCGCCGCTGCGACACCGAGCTCGGCCTCGCCGCACGACAGCGCCCAGGCGCCGTAGTAGCAATTGGAACGGGCCAGCTCGATCTCGCACCACAAGTCGGCGAGTCGGTGCTTGATCGCCTGGAACGAAGCGACAGGACGGCCAAACGCGTAGCGCTCGAGCAGATACTGCCTGGTGATGTCGAACGCGCGCGCGGCGCCGCCGAGTTGCTCGAAGGCGGTCAGCACCGCAGCGCCGTCGATGACGCGTTCCACCAGTGCCAAGCCGTCGACGGCCTCGCCGAGTTGCTGCGCCGGCGCCTCGGCGAACTCCAGTCGCGCCTGCGGCCGGCTCGGATCGAAACAAGTCACCGGCTCCACCGACACGCCCTCGGCGTCGAGATCGACCAGCGCCAGCGATATCCCCTGCTCGCCGCGCGCGACCACCACCGCAAAATCGGCGACCCCGCCGTCGAGCACCGGAACCTTGCTCCCGCTCAGCGTGCCGTGATCGAAGCGCGTCGCGACGCGGTCGGCCGCGGTTTGTCCGGCCCCTTCGGCGAGCGCGAAGGCGCCGATGATTTCGCCCGCCGCCAGCCGCGGCAGATAGCGTTGCTTCTGTTCGGGCGAGCCGGCGAGTATCAACGCCTCGGTGGCCAGATACACCGAGCCGCCGAAAGGAATCGGCGCCAGCACCCGGCCTACCTCCTCGGCGATCACCGCAAGCTCCAGGTATCCGAGCCCTGCTCCGCCGTACTGCTCCGGGATCGTCGTCCCGAGCCAGCCCAGTGCCGCCGCCCCCTTCCACAGTTCCTGGGCGTAGGGCTGGTCCGATTCCAGCACCTCGCGGCACACCGACAGCGGCGCATGGTCGGCCAGGTACTCGGCCGCGGTCCTCTGAACGAACTTCTGGTCTTCGGAAAAGTCGAAGTTCAACGCACTCTCTCCTTTCGCGGCGGCGACGCGGCGGCGACGCCCGCGGCAGACTATCGAAGCGAGCCAGCCAGTCGATCGCACCCGCCGCTGTCAGGCTTCCGGTTTCGGGCGGCCATCATCTTATTCACCGCAACGCGGCGCCGGCGGTACGACCCGTCCCATTGGCGGCATGCCGCCGGCATGCTACAGGCATCCGGTGGCAAATCTACAGGTGAAAGACGTGCCCGAGGAGCTCCACAACCGACTTCGCAACTGCGCTGCCCGGCGCGGAACCACGATCCGGGAAATAGTCATCGAAGCGGTTCGGCGCGAACTCGACCATGAGCGTTTCCTTGCTCGACTCGAGACCCGCGCACCAGTCGACCTCGGGGTGCCCATCGCGGATCTCCTACGAGAGGAACGCGAGGAACGAGAACGTAGGCTGTGAGATTGGTCATCGCCGCCGGCGTCGTTGTCGAGAACGTCCGCCGCGGCTGATCCCGGCCGGCCTCTCCGGCCGTTGCACCGTCGCGACCGCCGCTAACGCTCCGGCACCGTAAAGCGAAAGACTGCACCGCCTCCGACCGTCGCCTCGGCCCACACCTGACCGCCGTGCAGTTGCAGGATTCTGCGGACGGTGGCCAGACCGATGCCGGTGCCTTCGAATTCGTGTGGGTCGTGCAACCGCTGGAAGGCGTCGAACAACTTGCCGGCGGCGGCCATTTCGAAGCCGGCGCCGTTGTCGCGCACGTAGTAGATAACTTCGCCGTCTCCGCTCTCGGCACCGAATTCGATGCGAGCGCCGTCGGTCTTGGCAGTGTACTTCCAGGCGTTGTCCAGCAGGTTCTGCACCACGTTGCGCAGCAGGACCGGATCGGCGTTCAATGGCGGAGTGTCCTCGATGCAAAAAACCACTTTACGGTCGGGCTCCGCGGACCCGAGATCGGCGGCAACCGCCCGTGCGATCGCACTGAGGTCGACGCGCTGGCGCTGAACCTCATGCTGCCCGAGCCGGCTCAGTCGCAACACCGCGTCTATCAGCAGCCCCATCCGCTGCGCAGCGTTGCGCACGGTGTCCAGGTGCTCGCGTTCCGTCGCCTCCAGACGCCCGCCGGCACTCTCGATCACCAGCTGGCTGAAACCGTCGATGGTACGCAGCGGGGTGCGAAGATCGTGTGACACCGAATACGCGAAAGCGGCGAGATCCTTGTTGACGCGCTCGAGCCTCTCGGTGCGGCTGGCGACCCGCCGCTCGAGCTCGCTGTTCATCTCGAGCAGGCTGTGGTTGGCGTTGTCGATCGAGCGTCGTGCGCGCGCGTACTGGTGGGCGAGATAAATCGACAGTGCCCACATCGAGGCCATATTGAAATAGCTGTTGGTCGGCAAGCCGCCGAACACGTTTCCCGAAACCAGCCATGGAACGGCCAGCGGAACCGCGGCACACACCGCGACCATGCCGGTCTGCATCAGAGCTCCCCAGGGAAACAGCGACGCGCTGACCAGCGGCACCGCGGTCGCCACCAGTAACACCGGCAGCGAGTCGCCGCGTGCGCTGGCCGCAAACGCTGCGGTGACGACGATCGAGCCCGAGGCCGCCAACGCGACGACGCCGGCGTTTCGCTTTACCACCGGCAGGCGCAGCGCCCCGAGCAGGCATCCGAACCAGAGCAGCCTGAGCCCGTGAGTCCACCACAGCATCTTCGAGCCGGTGTTGCCCGCGAGCAGATCTCCCAGCGGCAGGTAGACCGAGCAGAGAAACAGTATCCACAGTCCGACGTGCGTCCGCTCCAAGAGTGTGGGCTGAATGTCTCCGTTCAAGACGCCTCCCTCTGCGAACGGCACGTCGATCAGTCGTCGGAATCGGACGCACTGGTGGCGGGCGTTTCCTGCTGCGCCGCGCCTGTGGCCTCTCCGATCCCGATCTCCTCTCCCGCCACGACCACGCCAGGTTCTCCCGCTTCCAGCGCCCCGATGCGATCGAAGGTGCGATCGAGCTTGCCGCGCCTGGTCGAAACCAGCTTGTCGTACTCACCGCGTACGGCCTCGATGTGGCGGCCCATGCGTTCCATCGACTCGCGATACTGCTCCCACGCCTTGCGCAGCTCGGCCACCACCTGCAGTACGTCCTGGGAGCGCTGTTCGAGCGCGAATACCCCTACCGCGCGGTGAATCACCGCGAGCAACGCATAGAGCGTGAACGGCGAGCACATGATCACCTTGCGGCGGAACGCCTCTTCGACGATCGACGGATCGCTTTCCTGGATGAAAGCGAAAACCTGCTCGTTGGGGATGAACACCAGCACGTAGTCAACGGTCCCGGCTGCCGGGTTGATGTAGTCGCGCACCGTCACTTCGCGGATGCGGCCGCGCACGTCGGCGAGAAAAGCCTTGAGCGCCGAGGCTCGAGCGGTTGTGTCGGCTGCCACGAGGTAGGCCTGGTAGTTGTCGAACGGGAACTTGACGTCCATGTTGACGCTGAGGCCGCGCGGCAACCGGAACGTGAAGTCCGGACGCGCACGGCCTCCCTCCACCGTTCGCTGGCGCTGGTAGTCGATGCCCTCGCGCAGGCCGAGCAGCGACAGGACGTTGTCAGCCATCTGCTCGCCCCATTGCCCCCGCGCCCGAGCCGAAGCCAGCGCGCGGCGAAGTTCCTCGGTGGTCTGCTGCAATGCGCCGGTGCGCTCGCTGGCCTCCGACAGCGCGCGCCCCAAGGCGCCGAACTGCTCGGCGCGCTGAGACTCGATGCTGCCGAGCAATCCCTCGACCTTGCCGAGTTGCTCGGCGACCTTGGCCATGTCGCCGCCGATCTCCCTGCGCCTCGCCTCCAGCACCGCATCGCTGCGCTGGCTGTACTGGTCGAGGCGCGTGGAGGCCAGCGCCAGAAAGTTTTCGCTGGAACTGGCCAGCGCCTGCGCAGATGCTCCGGCGACGACGTCGCGCACGGTCGAGCGCACCATCTGCTCGTTGCGCGCCCTCGCCTCTTCCTGCTCGACCCGCATCGCATCGAGCATCACCCGCGCAGCCTTCTCGGCGCCGTCACCGCGGCTGCGGATCCACACCGCCGCCAGCACGATGCCGAGCGGCAGGCCGATGGCGAGGCCCGCAACGAACTCGGCACTGAGGCTCATGGGTTCAGGCCTCGCGGCCCTGGTGTGCGGCGGTGAGCAGATCGCCCACGGTCTTTACCGGATGGAACGTATCGGCCGGAACCTCGACGAAAACGGTGTTCCAACCGGCCATCGCGCCGTTCCACAGCCCCGGCCGCTCCAGCGCACGCAGAGGACGACCGCCTTCGGACTTCTCGGCGATGAAAACCGCGTCGTGGTCGATGAAACGATCGAGATCGAGCGGACGTCCTTTCCAGTCGCGCGTCGCGCACACCAGATCGACCGGATTGAAGTGGCGCGCGCTCTCGAGGATGGCGCGCTGCGCGTCGTCGCCGCGGTCAACCTGCGACGTCTCTACCACCTGGGTGCTCGCACGCCCGTGGGCGTCGAGCACCCAGAACGGCCCACCGCCGGGATTGGCGTCGGCACTGACCATGCCGCACGCACGCAGAGGCCGATCCAGGCGGTCGGCCGCGAATTCGCGCATACGTGCCGCAGACATTCCCTCGGGCACCGCTACGCCGAAGTGCTCGGCAAGCAGCGCCAGCGCCGCCGACACCGCTTCGGGCCCATCGGTCTCGATCGCCCTGCGGCACGCGAAGACCTCGCTGCGAAGCTCCAGCAGCACTCCGGCCAGCGCCCGCTTCCAGACCACCGTCAGCGGCTTGAGCTCGTCAACCGTGACGTTGTCGATGTTCTTGATGAACACCAGATCGCAGTCGAGATCGGCCAGGTTCTCGATCAGTGCGCCGTGGCCGGAGGGACGGAACAGCAGTCTCCCGTCGCGGTCACGCAGTGGGCGGCCTTCGAGATCGACCGCGAGCGTGTCACTCGACGGTTTCTGGTGCGAAAACTCGACCTGGTAGCGCACGCCGAAACGCTGTTCGTAAAGACCGGCCACCGCCGACAACAGAGCCCGGAAACGCACCTCGTGCTCGGGCGAGACGGTGAAGTGCAACCGGCAGACGTCGCCGTGGCCGCGCGCGTAGGCGGCCGCTTCGACCAGGTGTTCCTCGAAGGCGGTGCGCACCTCACCGCCGTCACGGTGGAAGGCGAGCAGCCCCTTGGGAAGACTCGCGTAGGCCAGTCCTCCCTGTTCGAGCAATGTCGACAGCAGCATCGGCACGTCGGCGTCGGCGCAGTCGTCGATCGCGCGCTCCTGGCGGGCCAGCGCGGTGCGCAGGTCTTCGTAGAATGCGAAGCGTCGCAGCTCGGCGAGCAACTGCAGCACGGCCTTGGAATCGGCGTCGGCCTTGGCGACCAGATCGGCGCGCGTGCGCAGTCGCTGGTCGGCCGACACCGCCAGCAACGATCGGAACATACGAGAGGCCGCGCCGGAGGCCGGAACGAACTTCGCGACCGCGAGCGAGGTGACTTCCTCGTCGTAGAGCGAGGCGTAATATTGCACCTGCTCGTCGCTCAGACGGCGGATGCCGTCGCCCACGGTGCACGCACGCAGCAGACGCGCTGGAGGAGGAGGCTCGCGGTAAAGACGCAGTTGCTCGAGTACCGCCTCGCGTGTCACACCCCGCGCCTCGAGGTCGGCGCGGTCACGGTCGCTGAATAGAGCGGAGGACAAGCGGATCAGCGCGCGGTGACCGGAGCGCGCCGGCCTCAGGCCGAAGGGCCGGCCTGGATCATCTTCTCGAGTTCGCCGTTTTCATAGAGCGAAACCAGGATGTCACAGCCACCGACGAACTCGCCGTCGATGTAGAGTTGCGGAATCGTCGGCCAGTTCGAGAACTGCTTGATGCCTTCGCGAAGCAGCGGGTCCTCCAGCACGTTGTAGCTCGCGAACTCGGCGCCGACCGCCTGGAGCGCGCGCGTGCTCTGTTGCGAAAAACCGCATTGGGGCATGCTCGGCGTGCCCTTCATGTAGAGCACTATGCGGTCCTTTTGAATCTGCGATTGGATCTTCTGGAAAATGTCGTCAGCCATGGAGCCATCCTGCCTTGTAGTCTGCCATCCCGGAGTTGTCGTTCAGTCTGCCGCGCCGATGTCCGTCACGAGCTCCTGCTGGAATTGCTCGGGCGTCAACGTGCGAAGGGCCAGCGCATGGATCGCCTGGCGCATGCTGTCACCCAGCGCGCCGTACACCAGACGGTGCTGCTGGACGAGCGAGCGCCCGGCGAAGGCCGCCGACACCACTACCACGTCGAAGTGGTCGCCGGTTCCCTGCATGTCAACCGCCCGGACATCGGCGTCCGGGATCGCCGCCTTGATCATCGCCTCGATGCGCTGCGCTTCCATCGCCGAGAAGATTCCCTTAGCCGGACTCGATTGCAACGCAGCATCCGGGCGGTCGCCCGATGACGCGCGGCGGCGGCGGCGGGTCGGCCCGCTGCCCGCTCAGGGCAGCGTGAAGCCGCCCGTCACCACCGAGGACCCCACCTTGTCGCTCAGATTGGGTCGTAGCTGCCGGCGAGCGCCCGCGGGGCAATGAAGCTGCCCGTGCTCGCCCCGGTCGTCGCATCCGTCTGCCACGCGGTCACTTTGCACCGCCTGCGCTTTGCGCGGCCGCCATCGACGTATCCGAGACGGATCGTGCCTTTTCTCGTACCCCCGAAGTAGGCGCCGTGCACAGTGACGGTCTCGCCGACCGCGCGGCTCGACGATCCCGCATCCAGCGACGGCGGTTTGAACGCAAAGACATCGGCAAAGCCGACCGGCGCGGCCCCTCTGGGCTCGGTGGGAAGAACGGCGATCCCGTGAATGCCCGCCGGCCTAGGCTTGCGCACCTTGCAGCCGATCGAAGTGTCGCTCCACGACAGGACCGTACACTTGCGCACGTCGATCAACACTCTGCCGTTCCTGGTGCCGAAGCTCGTGCCGCTACGCACGATGTCGGTACCGACCGTGCCCTCGCCCGGCTGCGAATATCCGCCACCGGCCACGACGCCGATTCCTTCCGGCGCGATCTGGACTGGATCAGAGTCGCCGTCGTTGGACGGAATCGAAAGGGAATCGAAAGCAACGCCGACTTGCGGCCTCCGTATTGCGGACTCAGCGCCACCGTCGCCGTTCCGACGTACCGGTACGAGGTGCGCAGCGGCGCGAAATACATCCCGCAGTCGTTCACCAGCAGAGTCGTCTCGTCCGGGTTCTGGTCGACGGTGTCCTTGATGAAGACGCCGCAGGCCGTTCCCTCGCCGGTGTTCTCGTAGTCGATGGAATAGGTCAGCGTCTGTCCCTCAATGAGATCGCCGTCCGGCCCGGTCTTCTGGTTGGGGTCGCGCGGAGTGATGATCCCCTGCTTCTTGCAGTTCCCCTGCCCCGACACTGAGGTCGAACGCGGAGAAGACCCCGGGGGACGGGTCGAAGCGAAGCGCGAGCACGGTGCCGCCGGCGTTGACGATCTGGATGTGCTCGAAAGCGGCCGGCTCGAACATGTAGATCACCCGCTGCGTGCTCGCGTCGCTCAGCGTGCGCTCCGAGGCCACGCCGAGATCCGGAAAGCCCGGCGCGAGGGCCTGCTGGTACAACCCGGACATCGCCGGATTAGCGGCGAGCAAGGCATCGATATCCGCGTGTTCCCAGTATCGCGGCAAACTGTCGCGAGTCTCTCCTATTTCTTAGAAGAGCTTCACGGTTCGGTATCTGCCCGCGTCGGTTGCTGTCGTCGCGCGATATGGAGCAATTGCCCCATATCGGCGGTGCTCACACGATAAACGCGCGCTAGGTCACAGGCTTGCCTCGCTTTGGCGATGCGAGACGACAGTGCTCTGTACAGCCGCGCTCGCGCAACTCATCCATAGGATGGTCGTCGCCCAGCGGCGTACAACTTGCTCCACCTGCTCATCCGGGCCTCACCTGCAACGGGCGAACAACCAACAGGAGGTCAGACAATGGCAAAGACGGATGAGTTCGCGTTTCTCGAAAGCCGCGGGCGCTTGCTCTCGGTTGCCGTAACAACGGGTTTGCTTGCCTTCTTATCGACCGCGTCACCGCCCACCGCGGACGCGGCAACCGTCACCGCCCAGGGTGCGGTAACCGCCCTGACGAACGTGAGCGAGATGGGCCTGACCCCGGCCGAGGCCAGGTTCGACGAGCCGGGGGTGTCGGCGGGTGACCCCATCCCGGTCGGGTTGTACAGCGGCGTCGGTCTGACGTTCCGCGTCACGAACTTCGCGACGATCGGCATTCAGGACCGCAGCGGCACCCCGGGCAGCCCCCAATACTTGGACCCCTCAGACCATTTCCCCCTGCCGATCGGTGGCGGCGCATCGCAGACGGGGCTGGGCTGCCGAACCTGTGGTGTCGCCTCGGTGACCGGGAGCCGTACCCGTATCGGCCTGACCGCGAGCAGGAACGGGACACAATACCTGACCGTCTGGGATACCGGCGGCTACATCATCGGCCAGGTTACCTGGGACCCGCTAAACGACGCGGCGTTCGTGGGCCTGGATACCGGCGGTGTCCCGATCGGCTTCGTCGCCTACGGCAACGACGATGTCTGGAACGGTGCGACATACGAAATCAGCGGGTCCAGCACTTACACCGACACCTGGCTGTTGCAGGCGCTCTGCGGCAACAACGTCGTCGATGCCGGCGAGCAGTGTGACGACGGGAACCAATACGACGGCGACTGCTGCAATGCCGGTTGTGAGTATGAGGCCGCTGACAGCCTCTGCGACGCCGACGCGAATGCTTGCACGATCGACCAGTGCGACGGTCTCGGCACCTGCCTGTTTAGCAGCAACCTCGACTGTGTGGATACCAACCCGTGCACGCAGGACAGTTGTCTCGCGGCCTCCGGTTGTGTGAACGCGCAGACGCCGGCAACCGGCTGCGGCTCCGCGGGCGTAGCCAGCCTGATGCTGTCCAATTCGGCCACCGCCGCGAAGAAAAAAGCGACCTTCGTGTGGGCGAAGGGAACCAGCGGGCTCGCGGCGTTCGGCGACATCGCCACCACCGACTACTCGCTGTGCGTCTACGATGCCGGCGGGATCGTGGCGAACATGACGGCGCCTGCCGCTTCGACGTGCGCAGGAATCGACTGCTGGAAGATGCTGGGCACTGCTGGCAACGAGAAAGGCGTCGCCTACAAAGACAAGAGCAGGATCCCCGAGCACGACGGCGTCAAGACGCTGATCGGGAAAGCCGATGATGGCACGGCCGGCAAAGCGTCGGTCAAGCTCGTCGCGCTGGGCGAGAACATTCCGGCGATGGCGACCGGCTCGGGACTCTCTGGGACGGTGACGGCGCAGGTGGTGACCAACAACGCGGCGTGTTGGGACGCCCAATTCCCGTCGGCCACCAAGAACGACGGCGTGCTCTACAAGGCGAAGTTCAAGGCACCGTAGCGCACGACGCAGAAGGAACTCAGGTCCACGCAGGCTGCCCGCACGCTTCGCTCCACGCGCGCGGGCAGCCTCCGTGCATCATCAAGACCCTCAGCGCTCGGCTGCCGGCGTACTCGGCGCCGTCGGCCGAGTTCTCGCACACTACGCGCTCGAACACCGGTGAAGCCGAGAATCAGCTCCGCAGTTCCTGGGTCACTGCTCGAAACAGTACACCCCTCGCTGGCCGGTGTAACTGCAGTCGGCCGTGCGATGCCCATCAGTCCATCGCTTGTCCGAGTAGGATGCGTAGCCAATCACGGCCGTGGCGCTCGCGGATGCGGACGTCCATGCCACGCAGTCGGAGTCATACCACGTGCCGTCTTCGAGCGTGCCCGTCCACACGTGATCTGAAGTCAACGGGGCTCCGTTCTCGTCACGATCAATGCCGTGCGATATCCCTCCGTTGGTGAGATCTGCCAGCGAATTGGCGACGATCGTTCCGTCGACCAGTGTGTAATGGCCATCGGTAATCCGGTCGCGGGCGTTCTCGGCCGACGTCGACAGCCACGCCTTCCATGTGCCGCCGAGCGCGGCTGCGTCAGCGCGAGCCTGACACGTGGCATCCGCGCCGCCAAGACCACCCAGATCGCCGGTGTAGGTAGCCGAGGTTCTGAAGACTCGCTTGGGAACAGGCGTAACGCACGCAATCGATGGTCCCTTCATCAGCACCTTGCCTGCCAGGTTCTGCTTCACCTCCGACGTTCCCGTCTCGAACCGCCCGCAGTACGTCGTCGTCCCTATTTCCAGCCGCAACTCCACATGGTCCTCGGGGCCCGCGAGAGCGGCTGGACCGTACAGGTCGCCCTTCAGCTTGACGATCATCTTGCCGCCCTTACCGGCCTTCGTCGTCAGGACGACGCTCAGAACAGCTCCCTCCTTGTTGCGGTACTTGTATCCGGCAGTTCCGGCCGGCGCCCATGAGCCCATGTCGAGGTCGAACCAGCCGGCGTTACCGTCCTCCGAACTGATCCTGGCCCTCGACGCTTGCGTCGTCGGATCGGGCAACGGATCGGCAATGGCCGCATCCTGGACAAAACTCACCGCTGCCATGTCCTTCGCGGTGCCGTCTTTGTCGGCCAGCTTGACCTTGCTGCCTCCGGTCAGGTCAACCGCTGCGGCGGGAACCGCCACGAGCAAGGACGCACAAAAACACACTGACGCCCATACTCTCCAGTCTCTCATCACAGGATCCTCCCCATCTCTGAAGGGTAAGCGCGGCTGAGCGGCCCATACCACACGCAACAGCCAAGGGGTAGGAAACCCGCGCCGGGGGTCAAGTCGCGGCTTGCGACAACTGAGCGTCCGCGAGTCTCGGACGGGAGACCGTGAGGCCCCCGTCCGAAGCTCGCTCAGTTGTCGCGCAGGCTCGGCGCGTTGGGCGGCGCCGCCGCCGTTGATGCGAATTCCGGCACTGGGAGTCTGTTCGTCCGCGTAGGGATCCGGACGTCACTGGAAGGGGCTGCCGTAGGCCTCGGTCCAAGGGCGAGACGCTAACCAGTCGGTCGAGACGAAGAATGCGGATCTGTTATCGAATGGTCGCGACCGCGCGTTCGGGCTTGTCCCTCACGACTCGGGTTGGTACTTGTGGCTTGGCGTCAACCATCTCTCGACGTAGAGCGAGATGTCTGGCAGGTTGCGTCAAGTACGGATAGCCGATGAACCGAACCGAGTTCGAAGCGCTCAGGGATCTGCCGGGGAAGACGATCGACGGTGATATCCGGCTCAGTCGACGCGAGGCCCTGCGTCCGGTTCGCGAAGCCAGCGACATTTCTATCGCAAACGAGCATGGCGTCGACCTGAGAATGGGGGTGCGTTGGAACCCCGAGACCGGCAAGAAGACGGTCAATGTGTACGTTCCCGGTCTCGGCCCCATTTGCCGTATCGATGTAGACGGCCCCATGCATCGCGACGCCGGGCGTAGCCATAAGCACTCGCTGCATACAGAGCGCTGCCCCGACAGGAATCTCGACCAGGATGTTGCGGCGCGGCCAGATTTGAGCGGCCGAGATCTCGAGACGGTATTGCGTCAGTTCTGTCGCGAGGCTGCGATCACTTTCGGCGGCGTATTCGACCCGGGGCTCTGAGGTTCGAACCACGATGGATCCGAAAGAATTAGAGAAACGGCTGGCCGGACATTCGCTCGTGCACCAGATCGACATGGTCGAGCGCGGCTACGCTCGCATCCAGACTGCGTTTCTCTACCCGGAAGGCAGTTCCATCGACGTCTTCCTCGCGCACGATGCGCCCCTGTTTGACGGCTACCGGCTCAGCGACATGGGCCAGACCTTCGACTGGTTGCTCGATGTTCAGGTACGGCCATGGCTTTCGCGCAAGCGGCAAAGTTTTGTTGGCGACGTGCTGCGCATCTACGGCGTCTCGCAGAACGGCGGCGCGTTGGAACTGCCGCTCGCTTCGCTCGACGAACTCCCGCAGGGGATCGTGCGGCTGGGGCAAGCATGCGTGCGGGTCGCCGACCTGATCTACACCCGGCGCAGCTCGTTGCAGGCGCCCATCGCCGAGGAGGTCGAAGAACTCATCGCCGACACCGAACTGCTCTACGAAACGAATCCCGAACTCGAAGGCCGCTATGGTAATCGCGTGCGTGTCGATTTTCTGGTCCACGGACCGCACACGCCGTCGGCGATCCTGACGTGGTCAAGCGCGAGCGGCCCTCAGGCCCACATCCAGGGGAACGAGATCTTCCGTCGCTGGTACGACCTGGATACGCCGGACCGGCGCGAACAGCGCGTGACCGTCTGGGATGATCGATACGATTCCTACCGTTCGGACGACTTGGACCGGGTCCGGGATATGTCCGATCTGGTGGCGCTATCCGAGCGAACAACGATCCGCGATCTGCTGGCGGCCTAGACGGCGGACTAGTCGAAGAGGGGAACTCTCCGCATAGCCCCGCCCGAAGCCTGCCGGAGCAGACCACGGACGAGGCCGCACGGTTGCAAGTCGCGTTGCGCTCTATTGCGCAGGCTCGGCGCGTTCGGTGCCGCTACACCGCCGCGTCGATGATCGCGTTGAGCGTCGGGCTCGGGCGCATCGCCTTCTCGACCTTCGCCGGGTCGGGCTGATAGTAGCCTCCCATGTCGACCGGTTTGGCCTGAGCCGCGAGCAACTCGGCGTTGATCTTCGCTTCGTTCTCGACCAGCGCTTTGGCGACGCCGGCGAAGCGTACCGCCAGCTCTTTGTCTTTCGACTGCGCGGTCAGCGCCTCGGCCCAGTACATCGCCAGATAGAAGTGGCTGCCGCGGTTGTCGATCTGGCCGACCTTGCGAGCCGGCGACTTGTTGTTGTCGAGGAACTTGCCGATCGCCTGATCCAGCGTCTCGGCCAGCAGCGCCGCACGCGCGTTCTTGAACGTGGCGCCGATGTGCTCGAGCGAAGCGCACAGCGCCGAGAACTCGCCGAGCGAGTCCCAGCGCAGGTATCCTTCCTTCTGGAACTGCTGCACGTGCTTGGGCGCCGACCCGCCGGCGCCGGTCTCGAACAGGCCGCCGCCCGCGAGCAGCGGCACGATCGACAGCATTTTGGCCGAGGTGCCGATCTCCAGGATCGGGAACAGGTCGGTGAGGTAGTCGCGCAGCGCGTTGCCGGTTACCGAGATCGTGTCCTGCCCTCTGCGAATGCGTTCGAGCGAGTACCTCATCGCCTCCACCGGAGGCAGGATGCGGATCTCCAGACCGCTGGTGTCGTTATCCTTCAGGTACGTCTCGACCTTGGCGATCACCTGCGCGTCGTGCTTGCGATTCTTGTCGAGCCAGAAGACGGCCGGAGCCCCGGTTGCGCGCGACCTTCTCACGGCCAATCCCACCCAGTCGCGAACTGGAATGTCCTTGGTCTGACACGAGCGGAAGATGTCGCCCTGCGCTACCTTCTGCTCGAGCAGCGTCGTGCCCGAGTTCTCGTCAACGACGCGGATGGTGCCGGCGCCGGCAGCGATGAAGGTCTTGTCGTGCGAGCCGTACTCTTCGGCTTTCTGGGCCATCAGACCGACGTTGGGCACGCTGCCCATCGTGGCCGGATCGAAGGCGCCGTTCTTGCGACAGTCTTCGATGATGGTCTTGTAGATGGTGGCGTAGCAGCGGTCGGGAATCATCGCCTTGGTGTCGTGGAGTTTGCCGTCGGGGCCCCACATCCTGCCCGACTCGCGCACCACGACCGGCATCGAGGCGTCGACGATGATGTCGTTGGGCGCGTGCAGGTTGGTGATGCCCTTGTCCGAGTCGACCATCGCCAGCGCCGGACGCGTGGCGTAGACCGCCTGGATGTCGGCCTCGATCTCGGCCTTCTTGGCGGCCGGCAGAGTCTGGATCTTGGCGTAGACGTCGCCGAGGCCGTTGCTCGGGTTGACGCCGAGTTCCTTGAAAGTCGCTGCGTGCTTGTCGAAGACCGACTTGTAGAAGACCGTGACCGCGTGGCCGAACATGACCGGGTCGGAGACCTTCATCATCGTGGCCTTCAGGTGCAGCGACAGCAGGACGTCGTTGTTCTTGGCGTCCTCGATCTGCTCCTCGAAGAACTTGCGCAGCTCGGCCACGTGCATCACCGAAGTGTCGATGATCTCGCCGTCGCGCAGCGCCATCTTCTTCTTCAGCACCGTGACCGCGCCGGTCGCGTCGACGAACTCATACCGGACCTCGGTCGCGTTCGCGACAGTGGTCGAGGTCTCGCTGCCGTAGAAGTCACCGCCGTTCATGTGAGCGACGTGCGACTTGGAGTCCGGTGCCCACGCACCCAGCTTGTGCGGGTGCTTCTTCGAGAACGCCTTGACCGACAGCGGCGAGCGGCGGTCGGAGTTGCCCTCGCGCAGGACCGGGTTGACCGCACTGCCCAGAACCTTGGCGAAGCGGGTCTGGAGCGCCGTCTCCGCGTCGTTCCTGGGATTCTCGGGATAGTCCGGGATCTTGTATCCGTGCGCCTGAAGCTCCTTGATGGCTTCCATGAGCTGCGGAATCGAGGCCGAGATGTTCGGCAGCTTGATGATGTTGGCCTCGGGCTTCTGTGTGAGCTCGCCGAGCTGTGCCAGGTAGTCGGGAATCCGCTGAGCCTCGGTCAGGTTCTCGGGGAAGTTCGCGATGATGCGGCCGGCGAGCGAGATGTCACGCGTCTCGACGCTGACACCGGTGCCCTTGGTGAAGACACGGACAATTGGCAGGAACGAATAGGTCGCGAGCGCCGGAGCCTCGTCAATCTGTGTCCAGATGATCGTTGACGTCTTGGTGGTCATGCCTCTCCTTGTGATTGGCCCCGGAACTTTCGCCCTCGAGGACTTTGGGACAATTGACGGCGGGCCGATCCCATAGCGCGGACGGGCGAAGAATGGGAGCGGTCGCCCCCCGCGAGTACCGGCACGCGCGGCTCGGTACGCAAGCACCCGCGGCTCGGTCCGCAAACACCCGTGGCACCGGTCGGATCGCCTGCTAGTCCACGTAGCCGAGCGAGCGCAGGGCTCTTACGTCCTCTTTGTCGAGCGGAGCGTCGTCGCCCGCCGACTCGGGATGGGCCTCGCGCCACGCGGCCAGTTCCTCATCGTGGCGTCTCGCTGCGGCAACCGCCGGCGACTGGGCTGGTGGCTGCGCATCGCCGTGCTGCGCATCGCCGTGTTGCGCGGCGACATCTCGTGCTGGCGCCGGCGGCGCCAGCAGGTTGTGGGCCTCGTGTGGATCGCTCGGAAGTTGGTAGAACTCTCTGCGATTCTCTTCGGGAGCCAGGATGTACTTGGCACCGCCGCGGACCAGCGCCGTCATCTCTCCTCGCACGTCGGTGTCCTGCAGTTCCTTGCCCTGATAGGCTCGCCGCTGCATGAAGATCGCGCGGTCCGGATCGAGCTTCCCGAGCAGACTCAGGCCTTCGAACGACGGCGGCGCCTGAGTAACTCGCGCTGCTTCGAGGATCGTCGGAGCCACATCGATCAGCGACACCGGCTCGGTGACTACCTTGCCCGCGTCCACGCGGCCCGACCAGCGCATCACCAGCGGCACCCGCACCGCCTCTTCGTACAGGTTGATCCCGTGCGACAACCAGCCGTGGTCGCCCAGTCCTTCGCCGTGATCACTGGTCACGATCACCAGAGCGCCGCCGCCGCCGGCATGCTTGTCGAAAGCCTCGATCACGCGACCGAGTTGCTTGTCGGCGTAGTGGACCTCAGCGTCGTACTTGCGCACGTCCGGGGCGACGCCGGCGGGCCAGCGGGCAGCGAACTTCTCCGGGGCTCGATACGGGAAATGCGGATCGACGAAGTGCACCCAGACAAACAGCGGTCGCGTGTCGCGGCGCTGGCCGAGCCAAGCCTGGAGCTTCGCGAAGGTGGAGCCGGCAAAGCGATCGTGCGCGACCGGCGCGGAACGCCGACCCACCGAGGAATTCTGAATCGTGAATTTGTCTTCGAAGAACTCGAAGCCTTGCGCAAAGCCGAAGCGCGAGCGCACCGGGAACGAGCTGACGAAGGCGGCGGTGGCATAGCCCGAAGCCGACAAGACCTCGGCGACGGTCACCGCCTGCGGGGGAAGTCGCTGGCCGTTCTTGAACACACCGAGCGTGCGAAACGAGCTCCCGGCCATCAGCGACGCGTGCGACGGCGCGGTCGTGGCCGACACGGCGTAGGCGGTGCTGTAACGCGTGCCGGCCGCAGCCAGCGCCGCGAGCACCGGAGTTGTCTCGATCGGGTAGCCGTAGGCGGAGCAATGGTCGGCGCGCAGGGTATCGATCGTCACCAGCAGGATGTCGGGAGGCGTGCTCGGCCGAGAGCAGGCGGCTGCCAGGACAGCGGCAACGGCCACAGAAAGGAACAGGAACGGAACAAAGGGGCGCCGCATGGATTTGACCGCAGAGCGATGCTTTACTCGATCCCGCGAGGAAGCCGAAATCGCCCTTGCCAGATCGCCGCGCGCCGGGGCGCCGGGGTGCTCCTCACGAAACGGTCGAGCCGGACCCATGATCCAACCGACACAACTGGCCTTTGCCGGGCTCGACCATCTGAGCGACCTCTCGTCGCTGCTGCTGAACTGGGCAAGTCCGGAGCGCTCCTATCTGAGTTCGGTCCTGAGCGCCGCCGCCCTGAAGTCCGCCGACCGCTTGCTCGACGTAGGCTGCGGCAGCGGCGACCTGCTCGCCGCCGCCGCAATCCTGGAACCGGGCGCCCTCCTGTACGGCATCGACCCGGACGAGGATGCGCTCGAGCTGGCTTCGCGCAAGATCTACGGCACCTTGCAGTCGGTCGAACTCCACCAGGCGGTGGCCGAGAGCCTCCCGTTCGAATCCGACTTCTTCGACATCGTTACCGCCACGTTGATGGTGGGCTCGCTGAGCCTGACCCAGCGCCGCGAAATGCTGGCGGAATGCTTCAGGGTGCTGGCCCCCGGAGGCCGCCTGCTGATCGCCGATTGGGCCGCCAGCAACGAGGGCCTGCGCGCCCTGCTCGCCTACCCGAACCATTTCGTGCGCTGGCTGCTGTTCTCGGAAGCTTTCCCTCCCACCCTCGAAGAGACGCTGCTACGCGTGGGATTCCATCCTCCCGAAACCAGAGCCACGTTCTGGACGGTGCTCGGTACCATCGAGCTCATCGAGGTGTTCAAACCGCTGCAGGGTTGACGGCCGGCGAACAGACGGCGTTCTCGAGCGACGCTTACGCCAGTTTGACGCGGCACCGCTTGGCGGCCGCACGCAGCGGACCGTCCTTGCACGCGAGCGGAAGCTTCTTGCGAACGGCAAGCTCGAGGTAGGCGGCGTCGTAAACACCGAGCCCATGCTCGGTGGCAAGCGTCGACAATTTCGTAAAGGCCAACGATGCTCCGTCCTGGTCCACTTTGACAGAGAACTGGCGGAGAGCGGCCAGAGCTTGCGTACGCTCCGCCTCGGTTAGCTTGTGTCTGCGAACCAACACGACCAGCGCATTCGCAACCTCGAGCGACCACAACGCTGGTACGTGCAACTCGGCACCGGCATAGACCGCTTCGAGAAGATCTTCGGTCTGCTGCGTAGCTTGTGCGGGATGTACCCAGGCGACGGAGACGGAAGCGTCAGCAACGAAGTTACGGCTCACAGCCGCCCTCGGTCGATCGCCGAGCGCACATCGGCATCCGAAAGCCGGCTCTTGCCTTTGGTCCGAGCCCGAATTCTCTCTTGCAGTTGCCGTAGGCTGTCCACGGCACGCCTCACCTCGGCCAAAGGCACCGCACCTTCCGGAACGAGCCGCGCAACCGGTTTCTCATGGCGGGTGATGATGATTTCTTCGCCGCGAGTAACCCGGGCCAGGAGTTTCCCGAACCGGGTTTTTGCTTCGAGAGCGGTAACGGTCGTCATTGGCGTTCCTCGAGACTAGCTAACTTACTGGCTAGATCTACCATGGCCCTGACGATGCCGACAACCCGGAGTTCACACCTCCACGGCAAGACGAGACAAGAGGCCTGTACGAAGGATTACCCCTGATCCGTTGCGCTCCTTGGCGGCCCGTACCAACCCTCGCCCCCTGCGCGTCCGTCCCGCCCGCCATAGCGCAGTTGTGTCGGCCCGGGAAAGAACAACCCGGTCGCCGCCGGCCCGCGGCAACCGGGAAACTTGCTCAGCCGCCGGCTGATTCTTGCGAAGACCCTCGAAAAGATCCCTGAGCCTCTGGCTGACAACTCGCTCGAGAGCCTATAGTCGCTTCGCGGCCGGTTGAGGGACCGACCGCGACAAGCCTTTCGGAGTGCCCGTCAAACCTGAACGCAATGGGGGAGTCCTGCCTTCGGCAGTACTGTGCGGCCGGGTTGTTTCCTTCGCTTCGCGACCCGAGGAAACAAGCCCGGCGTGGGAGACGTCACCATGGATTTCAAGAAGTGTCTCGTTACCGCGCTGCTGGCAACAGCGCTGCTGCCGGCCGCCGGTCGGCTTTCACTGGCTGCAATCAACCCGAGCGCTCCGGCCTCGCCGGTCAAGCTGGTCTTCATCCACCACTCCAGCGGTGAGAACTGGCTGACCGATGACAACGGCGGGCTCGGCATCGCGCTGCGCGACAACAACTATTTCGTAAGCGACACCAACTACGGCTGGGGTCCCGACGCGATCGGCGACATCACCGACATCGGCCACTGGTACAACTGGTTCGCCGGCCCCTCCAGCCCCACTTACCTCGCCGCGCTGTACGCCGAGAGCGGACAGAACTCGTGGTATTCGCGCCTCGCAACCGATCCCGGCGGCGCCAACGAGATCGTCATGTTGAAGTCGTGCTTCCCGAACTCTCAGATCAGCGGCGACCCCAACGATCCGCCCACCGCCGGAGCCAATCCGCTGCGCGGCCTGGATGCATGGTCGGAGTTCATGACGGTGGCCAACGTCAAGGGGATCTACAACGACATCCTGCCGTACTTCGCGGCACACCCCGAGAAGCTGTTCATCGTCGTTACCGCGCCGCCGCTGGTCTCGGGCGACACCGACGCCACGCACGCGGCCAACGCCCGAGCGTTCAACCAGTGGCTGCTCAACGACTGGCTGGCCGGCTACCCGGACAACAACGTCGCGGTGTTCGACTTCTACAACGTGCTGACCAGCAACGGCGGCAACCGCAACACCAACGACGCGGGCGCCGAGACCGGCAACCACCATCGCATCTGGTCGGGCTACGTGCAGCACCTGCAGACCGTGGCCGGGAACACCTCGGCCTACGCGACCAGTTCCGGCGACAGTCACGCCACCGCCGCCGGCAACAGCAAAGCCGCCGCCGAGTTCCCGGCTCTGCTCAACGTCTACTATCACTGCTGGGCCGGCACGGGAGATTGTCCAGCCACGCTTCTGCGCGCCGACTTCAGCGCCGGCGCCGTGAGCGGTTACGCGCCGCTCGCGGTCGACTTCACCGACCTGTCAAGCGGCAGCCCGACCGGCTGGAGCTGGGACTTCGGCGATCTGGGCGTGAGCACGCAGCAGCACCCGAGTCATACATACGCGGCGCCGGGCACCTACACGGTGAGCCTGACCGTCGCCGACGCCGGCGCGGGCAGCAGCACGGAAACCAAGGTCGGCTACATCACGGTGACGCCGAGCCCCTACGCCGCCGCTCCCTCTGCCGGATCGATCGGAACCCAAATCGTCGTCACCGGCGTGGATTTCGGTGCGATGAAGGGGAAGCTGCGACTGCGCTACGAAGACTCGCGGGCCAGGACCAAGAGAAAATCGCTGCGCGTGCTCGAGTGGACCGACACCCGCATCGTCGGCGAGGTCAAGGCCAAGATGGAAGCGGTAGCGAGCGACCTGCTGCTGCAACCGCGCGGGCTCGGCGAAGTGGTCCTGACCGGAGCCTTCACCGCGATGGCCCCGGTAGTCGGCACACTGACTCCCTCTGCGGGACCGCCGTTGCAGGCGGTCGTCGTCGACGGAAGCTATTTCGGGACTGCGACCGGCAAGGTGAGCCTGCAGCGCCTCGAAGCCGGCAGACTCAAGGCGCACCGCTGCGACGTCAGCTCGTGGACGATGGATCCCACTACCGGCGTGTCCGCCATCACCTTCACGGTGGACGCGGGTCTGGCGGCAGGAGCCTATGACGTCGTCGTGTCGAGCAAGATAGGCGCGACCACGGTCGTCGGGGGCTTCACCGTCGAGTAACACGGCGAGTTGCCGAGGCGTTCCGGCCGCCGCAGTCGTTGCGCGCCGGAACGCCTGCGGCTCGCCATCACGAGCCGCGCCGGCATCGCCGCGCCGCTGGCCATTTCGACTCGGTTGCCGCTCCGTGTACGCTCGGGCCACTTTGAGCCCACACGCGCCGCGACGGTGGGGCTACCCGGGGAGCGTGACCAGTGATCCAGTGGAGTGAGCAACACCTGATGATGCAGGGCGCCGTGAGGCGTTTCATCCAAGACGAGATCGTCCCTCACATCGACGAGTTCGAGCATGGCGACACGCCTCCCTACGAGGTGCTGCGCAAGATGTTCCGCTCGTTCGGCATCGACGAGATCGCGCGCGAGCGTTTCCGCAAGCAGATCGCGGCCGAGAAGCGGGCCGCGGCCGGCGAGCCTGCTGTAACGATCCGGGAGCCGAAGAAGGAAGGCTCCGAAGCGGCCGCCGACGCGCTCGCGATGCAGCTCATTCCGATAATCGAGCTTTGCCACTACTGCCCCGGCATGGTGACCGCGCTGGGCGTCAGCGTCGGGCTCACCTCCGCCGCGATCCTTTCCAAAGGCACCACGGCACAAAAGGAACGCTGGGCGCTGGACCTGATGACACTCGACAAGATCGGCGCGTGGGCGATCACCGAGCCGGGTTCGGGCTCGGACCCGTTCGGCGCGATGAAGTCGACGGCTCGACGTGACGGCGACGGCTACGTTCTGAACGGCAACAAGACCTTCATCACCAACGGCCCCTACGCCGACACCATCGTCTTCATCTGCCGCCTGGACGAAGGCAACCCGCCCGCCGAACGCAAGGTCCTCACCTTCGTGCTCGACCGCGGCATGCCGGGCTTCGAGCAGTCGCGCCCGGTACGCAAGATGGGAATGCATTCGTCGCCGACCGGCGACCTGTTCCTCAGCGACGTGCGCGTCGGCAAGGAACACCTGCTCGGCGAAACCGAAGCGGTCACTTCGCGAGCCGGCACCAAGGACACGTTCTCGAGCGAGCGCACAGGAGTCTCGGCGATGGCGCTGGGCATCGTCGAACAGTGCCTGCGCACCTGCGTCGAGTACGCCCGTACCCGCATCGCCTTCGGACGCCCGATCGGCGAGTTCCAGCTCATACAGCTCAAGCTCGCCAAGATGGAAGTGGCGCGGATGAACCTGCAGAACCTGGTGTTCCGTCAGATCGAACTGGCGGCCTCCGGAGTGAAACCGACGTTCGCGGAAGCCTCCGCGGTAAAGCTCTATTCGGCGCAGACCGCGATGGAGGTCTGCCTCGAAGCCGTGCAGCTGCATGGCGGCAACGGCTACACCGCCGAGTACCGCGTGGAACAGCTCTGCCGCGACGCCAAGGTCTTGCAGATCTACGGCGGCACCGACGAGATCCAGATCTCGCAGATCGCGCGCAGCCTGCTCAGCAACTGAGCGTGCCGGACGAGCGACATCGGTGATTCCGGGGAAAACGAAGACTGCGCTCGCGGTGGCGAGCGCGATGCTGGTGGTCACCGCGGCGCAGGCGCGAGCAGAGGTGACCCACGTGCTGAAGCAGGTCACCGCGCTGACCGTGGGCCGGATCGAGGAACCCAACATCCGCCAGATGGACGGCGACTACATCACTTTCGTGTCCGACGGTGACGTGATGGGCCCCGGGACCGAGCATCTCGGCCAGCGCGAGGTCTACCTGTGGTCGCGCCAGGGCGACTCGGTCACGCAGGTGACCCACACGATCGGCGGCGAAAGCTACGACGCATCCAGAGTCACCGACGATTACGGCACCAAGCGCGCGCCGGCGATCGTCTTCGTCTCGACCGGAGACCTCGACCCGGCTGGTGGAAACGCCGACGGCAACCCCGAAGTCTTCGTGTGGCAGATGGACACCGGAGCGTTCCTGCAGCTCACCGACACGCCGCCTGGAGTCGTCAACGCGGCGCCGGTCCCGTCCGATACCGGATCGTGCGTGCTGTTCCAGTCCAGCGGCGACCTCGACGACAACGACGGCTCTTTCGAGAAAAGCGTGGCGACCGGATTCGAGAACGCCGACGGCAGCCTGGAAATGTTCTACCTGGACTTCCACGACCTGACGTTCGAGGACTTCCACGTCACCCAGATCAGCAACGGCCCGGCCGGCACGACCTCCAGCCATGGCAGCGCGGGCGGCTACTTCTTCGCTCTGGAATGCTCGAATCAGACCTACCAGTCGGACTACGACCAGCTCGGCGAAGGCATCAGCGGCGTCAACGTCTACGAGCACCGCAAGCGCGAACTCAAACGCGAGCGCCTGTCGGTGGGCGCAGTTGCCGGCGGCGCGAGCATCGAGCCGCGCATGGCGGGCACTGGACTCGTCACCGGCGGACCTTCGGTGGTGTTCTCCAGCAACGCCGACTTGCGCCACAACGGATCGACCGGCTTCCATATCTACAAGAGTGCGATCCACACGCAGCGACAGGCGCAGCTCACCGCCGATCCGGGCGGTGTCCACACGCGTCCATCCATCAGCGACGGCAGCCGCACGGTCGTGTTCGAGTCGACCGGCGAAGCCGCCGATCCCGCCAAGTCTTCGCGGCGCGGCCCCGACGGCCCGCACAACGCCGACGGCAACTCGGAGATCGTCCGCATCATGGGACGCCACAAGGTGCAGATGGTGACCCGCACCACCGGCTGCAACAACGACCAGGCTTCGATCATGGGAAACGGTCGCGGCGTCGCGTTCCGCTCCGACTGCGATCTGATCGCGGGCGAGAACGCGCTCGGGGCTGCACAGGTGTTCGCGTACTACGAAGCCTACGTCAGGGAGACCTATTCGGCCCCCGCCGATTGCAGCATCGCCGACGCCTGTTGCAGCACCGCCAACGGCTGCTACGAGCTGACTCTGGGGACCGCGCCCAGGATCCCGCCGCGAATCCGCTGAGCGCCCCGCTGTCACGATCCACCGGCAAGGCCGGGGCTTTCAAACGCGTGAACGGCGCGATCGGCTGCCAGCGTCGAGGCACGCCGGCGCGCGCGGTGCGCCGCGCCGCGGCGGCTGCTGTCACGCGCCGATGAAGCGCGGCGGACGCTTGGCAGCGAATGCCGCCACGCCTTCCTGTCCGTCGGCGCTGCGTCCGGTCAGCACGATCTCACGGGTCTCGTGCTCCATCTGCGTCTCCAGCGTGGTGGTCGCCGACGCGAGCAGCAGGCGCTTCACGGCGCCGAACGCACGCGTCGGACCCGCGGCCAGTTGGCGCGCGGTCTTTTCCGCCTCGGCCGCCAGTTCGGCGTCCGGCACTACGCGCGTAGCCAGGCCCCACTCCAGCGCCTCGGCCGCCGCCAGCACGCGGTTGGTGAGCATCAGTTCCTGCGCGCGGCGCAGACCGACCAGCCGCGCGAGCGCGAACGTCGAGCCACCGTCGGGTGCGAAGCCCAGGCGCGTGTACGCCATCGTGAAGCGAGCCGACGCAGCCACCAGCATTACATCGCAGGCGCACGCGAGGCTCATTCCGGCACCTGCCGCCACTCCGTTCACCGCGGCGATCACCGGAACGTCCATCCGTGCAAGCCGCGTCACCGCGGCGTGAAGGTAGGTGGTGAGCTGCGCAAGCAACTCCGGGAGCGCAGTCCCGGACTCGGCGAAGGTCTTGACGTCGCCGCCCGCGCAGAAGGCCGATCCTTCTCCCGTCAGCAACACCGCGCGCACATCGCGGCGCGTGTGGCAGAGGATCGTCGCATCGAGCAGTTCCTCGGCCATCGTCAGATCGAGCGCGTTCGCCGCGCTCGGACGGCTCAGCGTCACGAAGGCCACCCCGTCGTCAACTCTAAACTGCAACGCCTCGTAGTTCATGTCGTGTTCCCCTTGTCTTGGTCGATCTGGCGAAGTTCGACTGTGTACGGACCGGGCGCGGTCGCCTCGTGGCCGCCGAAGACACCAGGCGACGCCGCGCCGCCCGAGGCTTGAAACCCGACCGAAACAACTGTACTCGCCGAGCGGTGGAGCCCCGCGAGCCTCGAGAAAGGCCTGCGGCTCCCGCACTTTCCACTCGAGGAGTCAGTCCATGCGCAGCGCGAAGGATTTTTTCAAACCACTGGCGATCGGTGCCCCGCAGCCGGTCCGCGAGATTCCGTTCCGGCCCTCGCGGATGATCCACTTCTTCGATCCGAGCAACGCCAAGATGGCGGCCAAGCTGCCGGACCTGGCCAAGCAGTGCGACGTGCTGCTCGGCAACCTGGAAGACGCGATCTCGGCCGACAAGAAGCTCGACGCGCGCCGCGGCCTCGTCCGCATCGCCAAAGAAACCGATTTCGGCAAGTGCCAACTGTGGACCCGGATCAACAGTCTGGACTCGCCGTGGGCATTGGACGACCTCGTCGAACTGGTCAGTGAAATCGGCGACAAGCTCGACGTGATCATGATCCCGAAGGTCGAGGGCGCCCACGACATCCATTACGTGGACCGACTGGTGGCGCAGTTGGAGGCGCGCGCCGGACTGAAACGGCCGCTGCTGCTGCACGCGCTGCTGGAGACCGCCACGGGCGTCGCCAACGTCGAAGAAATCTGCGGAGCCAGCCCGCGAATGCAGGGCCTGTCGCTGGGCCCGGCCGATCTGGCCGCCTCGCGGCGCATGAAGACCACGCGCGTTGGCGGTGGTCACCCCGGCTATCTGGTACGCAGCGATCCGAGTCCCACCGATGAAAGCGCGCCGCGCCCGACCGCGCAGCAGGATCTGTGGCACTACACGATGGCGCGCATGGTCGATGCCTGCTGCGCGCACGGCATCCTGCCGTACTACGGTCCGTTCGGAGACATCAAGGACACGCTGGCCTGCGAGGATCAGTTCCGCAACGCGTTCCTAATGGGCTGCGTGGGCACCTGGAGTCTGCACCCGGTTCAGATCGAGATCGCCAGACGGGTCTTCAGCCCGCCGGCCGCCGAAGTGTTGTGGGCCAAGAAGGTCATCGCCGCGATGGGCGACGGCACCGGCGCGGTGATGATCGACGGCAAGATGCAGGACGACGCGACCTTCAAGCAGTGCCGTGTGATGGTCGATCTGGCCAAGGCGCTGGCCGCGGACGATCCGGAGCTGACGCGGGCGTACGAGTTCGACAAGAGCGAGTGAGCCGGCGCGTACCAACGCAGGCTCTTCTCGGCGGCGCAGCGCTGGTCTGCGTCGTGGCGGTGGTGGAGATCGTGGCGTACGTGCATCGCGGGCTGGTCTGCCCCGGATCCGCGCCCACCTTCGCGGTTCCCAGCCGTCTCTTCGGCTGGACGCACCCGGCCTCGACCACGGTTCACGCGTACGGTTGCGCGGGCACCGCGTATGAATGGTCGACCTCGGCCAGGTTCAACTCTCGAGGCCTGAGCAGCGCCGAGCATTCCTACCTGCCCGCCCCGAACGCGCAGCGCGTGCTGGTGCTCGGCGATTCGGCCACCGAGGCCCTGCAGGTCGAGCGCCCGCGCAACTTCAGCGAACAACTTCAGGTCATGCTTCGCGGCGATGGCCGGCAGGTCGAGGTGATCAACGCGGGTCACTCCGGCTACGGCACCGACAACGAACTGCTGTTCTTCCAGAACGAAGGGATTCGCTACCGGCCGGATGTCGTCCTGCTCGCGTTCAACCTGCAGAACGACATCGCCGAGAATTCACCGGCAATAGTCGCCAAGATGTACGCCGGCGGACCGCGCCATCCCAAGGCCGACCTCGAGCTGGGTCCGGACGGAAGAGTCGTCATCGACACATCGCCATACGAGCGCTTCGCCGAGAGATGGGACGATCACGGGTGGGCAACGCGACCGCCGATGCCGTGGCTGCGCGACAACTCGTTCTTCGTGCGCCGGCTGTACAACATCCTGGCCACCGATCGGACCGGATCCGCGTCGCAGCCGCGCGCGCCGTACCCGACCCACCTGGATATCTATCGCACCGCCGACGCGCCCGATTGGGCTCGAGCGTGGGATCTTACCAGCGCACTGCTGCTGGAATTGCACAGGGCCACGCAAGACGCCGGCGCGCGCCTTCTCGTCGCGGTGATACCGACTCGCGAAACCACCGACCCGGCGCAGTGGTCGCGACTGGTTCAGTTGTTCCCGGCGCTTGCCGGCCAGACCCGGGACCTCGACCTTCCCCGCCAGCGCATCCTGGATATTCTGTCCGCGCAAGACATCGATGCTGTCGACACTACCGCGACGTTTCGACTGCGTCAGGGCGACGCCGGCGAGAGCGGCTTCTTCGACTTCGACCCGCATCCGAACGCCGCCGGCCACCGGTGGATCGCCGAAGCCGTTCTGCCCGCGTTGGAGCGTGAACTGGACGCGGCCGTGGCGGCGCCGCAAACGAGCCGCCGCGAGTAGCCGGCCGCGCAGTGACCGGATCGCCCGCGCGGGTCCGTCACCCGCGATCGCCGCCCGCGGCGCGGCTCAGCTCGTCGCCGTGCCCAGCTCTGCGATGGCCGCGGCCATCGCGATCGCGCGCTTGGCGTTGTCGACGTGCAGGTTCTCGATCATGCGGCCGTCCACAGTGACCACGCCCTTGCCCTCGGCGCGCGCCTGCTCGAAGGCCTCGGTGATGCGCCGGGCCAGTTCGAGTTCCTTGTCGCTGGGCGAGAACACACGGTTGCATGGCTCGAGCTGGCCAGGATGGATCAGGGTCTTGCCGTCGAACCCCATCTGCTGGCCCTGCGCGCACTCGGCCTCGAACGCTTCGGTGTTGCCGATGTCGTTGTAGACACCGTCGAGAATGATTTTGCCGTGTGCGCGAGCTGCGAGCAGACACAGGCCGAGACTGGCCAGCATCGGCACGCGTCCGGGCACGTGCGCGGCGTGCAGTTCCTTGGCGATGTCGTTGGTTCCCATCACCAGCACCGCCAGGCGCGCACTGGAGCCGGCGATCTCTTCGGCGCGAAGAATCCCGATCGGGGTTTCGAGCATCGCCCAGATGGCAATGGAAGCGTCCGCGCCGCAGGCGTTCAAGATGCTCTCGACCCGGCCGATGTCGGCGGCGCTGTTGATCTTGGGGACCAGCACCGCGTCCGGCCCGGCCTGCGCCGCCGCTTTCAAGTCGGCCTCGCCCCAAGGCGTGTCCAGGCCGTTGACGCGGATGGCGATCTCGCGCTTGCCGTAGCCGCGCGAGGCCGCCGCCTCGCAAACCTGCTTGCGGGCCAATTCCTTGGCGTCGGGCGCAACGGCGTCCTCCAGGTCCAGGATCAGCGCGTCGGCGGCAAGGCCCCTGGCCTTCTCCAGCGCACGGGCGTTGGAGCCCGGCATGTAAAGCACGCTGCGCCGCGGACGAATTCTCGATTCTTGTGTCATTGCTCGTTTTCCTCGTCTCGCCCCGCCTCACGACTCGCGGACGGCCGCAGGATCCGTGTCCCTTGCGGCCGCCGCCACGCGCTTCGGATTGTATGGGTCCGCTTCGTCTCCGGGGCGCTCAGGGCCCGGATCAATAACGGGAGTGGGCTCGGGCTGCAAAGGCCTGCCGCGGTCGAAGGCCGGCGTTCGTGCCGTGGCGGCCGGCTGACATGGAGAGCGATTCGCGGCGCAACCGCGCAGGTTCAGGCGCCGCCGCCATCGGCGTAGTTCGGTACCGGCGCGTCGTAGTCGACCGTCTCACCGATCGACGCCAACGCCGCCAGCCAGAAGTGCGGCAGAGCGATCGGCACTTCGGTCACGAGCCGCTTGATGCGGGCACCTAACCGAGCGTCATCGCGCGCCAGACGATACAGCGCTCGCCACGCAGCCGCTTCGCCTCGATCGAGAAGCTGCGCGAGGATTTCGTCGGACTCCAGGTCGAGTAGACGGCGATTCCACAGCGCACGTGAGCACGCGCTCGGTCTGCCATCCGGCGACCTGCTCGAGCGTACGCAGGACCTCGTCGAACCGATCGCGCAGGTCCGCGACGACGTGGTCGGCGTCAATGCTCACGCGATGGCGTGCGTGGAGTGCCGTGGCGGTACCGCCGACCAATACGGCACCGCTCACCAGGTGCTGGATGTGACGCTCGGCCGCAAGCAGCCGCTCCCAGTCGGGCAAGTCTCTCGTCTTCGCGGCCACGCGCCCGATTCTGGCACGCCCGCCGCAACCGGGCGAGCACGACGGTTGCTCGGCTCCTGTCGTGGCCATCATCCTTCGCGCCTCAGATCCTGGCCACGGTCTGGACCCCGCGCGGCTCGTTCACGCTCCCGGGTTTCGCCGGTTCTCGTATCCAGCCCTCAGCCGCACCGCCAACTCCAGACGAGTCTCCCGGCGCTTCGTTGCAAACCAATTCCGAGGGCGATTGGGAGCTCGCGTGCTCTCGAGCCGCCTGTCGGTCCTTTTCGAGCTGGCCAGCTTCGACCGCGCGGGAACGCGACTGAGGACTCGAACGCAGTTTCCAAGCGCGTTCACGGATGTCTGCCGCCCCGTACGCATGGCAGCCACCGCCGGCGCAGACACCGTGCTGGTCCACTCATCATTTTGCTCAGACAATCCTCCGGCAATGCTGTGGCTCGCCGGCCCGGATCTCGAGCTGCGCGGTTCACCGCGCAGCGTGCCGGCGCGGGCGCGCGTCGAGTTCAGCGATCGCGAGCCTTTCGACGGCATTGCGAAGCTGCGCAGTCGCCTCGGCCCGGATCGCCGCGCGAGCATCCGGCTGCGGGGCCGAGGCTCGGCGCTCAAACTCCCGCCGCTCCCGATCTCGCTGCCGCTGACGGTCCAGCTCGTCGCCACCGACGCCGAGGGGTCGCAATGCTGGCAGAGCGTACACCAGAGTGCCCTGGCTAACGACGATGTTCGCTTCTCGGCACGCTGATCCATCACTCGGACCAGCGCACGATCGAAGACGCCACCGCAGCGCACAAACGGTCCCTGGCCAATTACGTCCCTTGCACGGCGGGTGCGCGAGGCCGCGTTTTTGGTCGCCGAGCAAATCGGTTACATTCCGGCGCACGAAACACTGCGATTGAAGACGGTTTGCCGGCGTAGCAACAGCGGCGCAGCACGCCGGCCAGACCCCG
>JACRCR010000165.1 GCA_016218925.1 Deltaproteobacteria bacterium
CCCCCGGGGGAATGAACCGATTCCGCCTGTTTGATGCGAGTTTCTTAATAGCGCATCGCTGGCGGCTGGCGTGGCGCCGGTGCAGCCGGCGCCGGAGTCGGCGCGCCAGTCGAGCCCGCCCCGCCGCGAACCGCGTCGGAAACCGCGCCGGGATCGCAGCCCCGAGTCGCCGCGCGCAGTGCCAGCGTGTCGGCCTCGGAGGTTTGTCCCGCGCGCGCACGACCGCGGATCTCAGCCAGCAGGCCCTCGCAGTCAGAATCGCCGCCGCCCGCGGCTGCGCCGCTCGCCGGCGGCGGCGGGGCGGCTGGCCAAGCCCCGTCGTCGTCGTCGCGCCTTGGCGCCTGAGGCCCCAAGGTCGCCGGCGGCGGGTTCGCCGACGGATCACCCGGCGGCGCTGGAACCATTATCGGGCTCGCATTGGCGTCCACCGCCGGCTGGCAACGGCGCCGGCTCTCCTCCCAGCGTGCCCCGTCCGCGCAGCGGCACTCGTAGGCCGTCGCACCGGGTGAAAAGACCGGAACCGTCCCGGGCCATCGCTCGGCGCAATCCGCCGCAGGTTCCGGGTGCGGCCCGCCGCAGGCCCCAGCCTCGGCATCCCAGAACGACTCCGGCGGACAACCACAGTGAAAATCCCCGGATGCCGACCATGCCGGCACCGAGCCCGCCCACATCCTCGAACAGAACAGCGCCGCCGCCTCCTCGCGCGTCGCGCAGCCCTCACCGCCCGGCCTCCACCACTGCCCCTCCGGGCAGCGGCAAGACCCCGACGCCGGATCGACGACGCTGCCGGGCCAGCGCGAGCAATCGGCAACAGCCGCCAGCGGCGGCGCCGACCCGCGCGGCGCTACCGCCGGTGACGCAGCGC
The DNA here is from genome assembly GCA_016218925.1 of Deltaproteobacteria bacterium. GTDB lineage: Bacteria > Desulfobacterota > Binatia > UBA1149 > CAITLU01 > CAITLU01. The sequence continues at coordinate 866 of JACRCR010000165.1, forward strand.
CGTCGTAGAGCCACAAGATCACCGCCGTTCCAGCCGGCGCCGCCTCGCCCGCCGCCGGGGTTTGGAAAGCCACCCTGCCCTGCTGCTGCGGCGTCGGCGCCAACCCCGCCGAGCGCCACTCGGTCCGCCAGCCGATCTGTTCAAGCCACGCTCCGACCTCGGCTCGCGAGAGCCCCACGCAGTTCGGAGTTGGACGCTCCGGTCCGGCCGTCGCCGCCGGCGACGCGACCCCGATCGAAACGGCAAGCACCAACAGAAGCCAGCAACACTGACGCAGATGTCGCATGAGAATGTCCCTCTGGGATCGCGATGCGGGTCCCGAGCCCCGCTCACAGCAGGAATAGCCCCGTTCGCCGAGGCGCGCACGTCTGGGTGCGCGTTTCCTACGATTCCGGTGCCGCGCCTGCGGGCCGATCGTGCGCCGCGGCCGAGATCTCGCCGGTCTCAGTACGCGTCTTCGTCCGACGCCGCCATGCACTCGCTGAGGGCTTCGACCTGCTCGCCCCAGTAGCGCTCGGTGCCGAACTCGGCGAACACCCGCGGAAACGCCGCATCCTCCCAGCGCCGGGCGATCCACGCCGAGAAATGGACCAGACGCAGGAAGCGCAACGGCTCTACCAGCCGCAGACTGCGGCGGTCGAAGTCGCGAAGCTGCTCGTAGCCCTCCAGGATCGCGTCGCGGCGCGAGCGTGCGTATTCGTCCCGACCAGGGGTCATCAACCAGACGTCCTGAACGCAGGGCCCTTCGACCATGTCGTCGAAATCAACCAGCATCGCCCCCTCACGACCCCACAGGACGTTGCCGAGATGGCAGTCCCCATGAATCCGTTGTGTGGCAGTCTCCTCGAACCAGGGCGCCGAGCGGTCGCAGAGCGCCTCCACGAAAGCTCGGTAGCGGTCGCGATAGACAGGCGGAATCGCATCGCTGTCGAGCAGGAACTGCAGATTGGCGCGCGCATAGGTGGCCGGGTCCAGCCTGAGCCGAGCCGAGGCGCGCCGCCGTGCGCCGACCATGTGCGTCCGCGCGAGCAGACGACCGAGTTGGCGGGCTTCTTCGAGATCGATCTCGTCGCGGATGCGCCCGCCCACTCTGGCAAACAGCGAATAGTAGATGCCGAGGTCAGCGAGTTCCCCGAGCGTAGCACCGTCGGGCAGAACCAGCGGCGCGACCGCAGAGACCTCCTCTTGCTCGAGTTCGAGCAGGAACTCGTGCTCGGCAAGGATCTGCTCGCGGCTCCAGCGTCCGGGCCTGTAGAACTTGGCGATGCGGAAACGATCGCTCGGTGAGCGCACCTCGCCTTCGACTTCGATCTCGACGTCGTAGACGCGATTCTCCATGCTGTTGAGCGCCAGACAGCGCCCGGTGCACAGAAAGCCCTTCGCCTCGATCGCTTCGAGAATCCGATCGGGAGTCAGTCCGTGGAAGAAACGGGTTGCCGCACTGGCACTCAGACTCGAACTTCCACCGACTTCAGCCATCACGAACCCCGCGCTACTTAGACAGCGCGGCGCGGCGGTTCAACAGCTACCAGGCGATATGTTCGCCGCGCGACCTCTCGCCGCCGGCTCCGCGCGACGCGCACGCGCGAGTTCCGCGGCCGCCTCGCTCGCTCATCGCCGCGAACCGACCGTAACGCGGCCGCCCGACTCAGCCACCGAAACCGGCAGTCTCAGATCTTCCTCGATACGGCGGCGCAGCGTATCGGCCGCAACCGCCTCGCCGTGCACCAACACGACGCGTCCGGGCATCGCCGCGCCGCTGCGCAGCCATGACAGCAACTCGCTCTGGTCCGCATGAGCCGACAGCGCGTCGATGTGCTCCACTTTCGCACGTACCGGCACGTAGCCTCCGTGCATCTTGAGTTCCTTCGCGCCTGCCGCCAGCGCACCACCGCGCGTGCCCGGAGCCTGGAAACCCGCGAGCAGGATCGTGTTGGCAGGCTCCGGTGCAAGGCGTTTGAAATGGTGCAGCACACGGCCGCCGGTGAGCATGCCGCTGGCCGAGATCAGCACCGCCGGCCCTTGTACCGCCGCCAGACGCTTGGACTCGTCCACGCTGCGCGTAAAGCGCACACGGCCGAAGATCCGATCGCAATCGGCGCGCGAAAGACGATGCCACTGCCCATGACGCCGATACAGCTCCGTCACGCTGGTCGCCATCGGGCTGTCGACGAATACCGGAAGGCGCGCCACGCGCCCGCTCTCGAAGATGCGGTCGAGCCAATAGAGCATCGCCTGGGCGCGGCCCACGGCAAAGGCCGGGATCAGCACCACGCCGCTCTCGGCCACTGCGCGGTCGAGCACCTGCGCCAGGGACTCGGCCACGTCGACGGCCGGATGCACACGGTCACCGTAGGTCGACTCCATCACCAGCGCGTCGACCTGCTCGGGAGGCTCCGGCGGTGGGCAGATCGGATCGATGGAACGCCCTAGATCTCCCGAGAACAGCACGCGCCGCCGCGCCGCTTCGATTTCGATCGAGGCTGCCCCGAGAATGTGTCCCGCCCGACGAAAGCTCGCCGTTACCGCGCCGATGCGGATCGGCTCGCCCGGCGCCGCCTCCACCAGCATCGGCAACACCCGCCTGGCCTCCTCCTCGGTGTAGAGAGGAAGAGCCGGCTTGTGCTTGGAGAAGCCCGCGCGGTTGGCGAAATCGGCGTCTTCTTCCTGGATGCGGCCCGAATCGGGAAGCAGGATCCCGCACAGATCGGCGGTCGGCGCGGTCGCATAGATATGGCCGCGAAAGCCTTGCTTGACGAACAGCGGCAGTTGCCCGCTGTGGTCGATGTGGGCGTGCGTGAGAAGGATCGCGTCGAGGCTGGAAGGCTCCAGCGGAAGGCGCGCCCAGTTGCGAAGTCTCAGTTGCTTGAGGCCCTGGTAGAGCCCGCAGTCGACGAGCACGCGCACTCCGCCCGTCTCGACCAGGAACTTGGAGCCGGTAACGGTGCCCGCTCCGCCGAGAAAGCGGATCGAGAACGCAGCGGCGCGCCGGGTTCTGGAAACGATAGTCATCGCTTTCTTCCTCACGCGCTCGCGCGCTCACGCGGTTCCCCGCGTCGGCTTCAGGCTCCCGGTTCCGCCGACTTCCCGCCTGCCCCCGGAGCAGACGGGCCACTCTCGGCCGATCGTGCGGGAGCGGCTCCACCCGCGTCATAGGACAAGTTGGGCGCCAGCCAGCGTTCGGCAACCTTCACGTCGATGCCCCGCCGACGCGCGTAGTCTTCGAGCTGGTCGCGGTCGATACGACCAACCGCGAAGTAGGCCGACTCCGGATGCGAGAAATAGTATCCGCTCACCGAAGACGCCGGCAGCATCGCGAAACTCTCGGTCAGATGCACGCCGGCGTTCTCTTTCGCACCGAGCAGCGCGAACAGGTCGGCCTTTTCGCAGTGATCGGGGCAGGCCGGATAGCCGGGCGCCGGGCGGATCCCGCGATAACGCTCTTCGATGAATCCCTCAGCATCCAGATTCTCATCGCTCGCGTAGCCCCACAGTTCCCTGCGAACTCGCGCGTGCAGCCACTCGGCCGCCGCTTCGGCAAAGCGGTCGGCCAGCGCCTTGCACATGATCGCCGAGTAGTCGTCGTGGTCGCTTTCATAGCCGGCCACGATCGCGTCGAGGCCAAGGCCCGCGGTCACCGCGAAGCCCCCGATCCAGTCACGCACACCGCTGGCGCGCGGCGCGACGAAATCCGCCAGACAAAGATCGGGACGCCCCGGCGGTTTGGGCAGCTGCTGGCGCAGGAAATGAATCGTCGTCCGCACCTGCCGGCGCGTCTCGTCCGTGTAGATTTCGACGTCGTCGCCGCACGCCGCAGCCGGCCACAGCCCGACCACCGCGCGCGCACGAAGCCTCCCATCGGCGATGAGGCGCCCGAGCATGATCTTGGCGTCGGCGAAGAGCTGGCGCGCGGCCGCCCCGACCTTCGGGTCTTCGAGAATCTTCGGGTAGCGCCCCGACAGTTCCCAGGTCTGGAAGAACGGCGTCCAGTCGATGTAGTCGACCAGGTCGGACAGCGCGATCGTCTCGAACACCGTCAGGCCCGGCTTGTTCGGCACCGGCGGGCAGTAGTCTTCCCAGTCGGTGCGTAGCGCGTTGGCGCGCGCCTTGGCGATCGGCAGATTGCGCACGCGCGCCTGCTTGTCGCCATGCTGGCGGCGCAGTTCGACGTACGCAGCGCGGGTCTCGCCTATCAGCCCTTCGCGCAGCGTCGGGCTCAACAATCCGCCGGCCACTCCGACGCAGCGCGACGCGTCGAGCACGTGCAGAGTCGGTCCGCTGTAGTGGGGCTCGATCTTGACCGCCGTGTGGACCTTCGAGGTGGTCGCGCCGCCGATCAGCAGCGGCACCGTGAAGCCCAGCCTCTCCATCTCGCGCGCCACGTGCGACATCTCTTCGAGCGACGGAGTGATCAGCCCAGAAAGCCCGATGATGTCGGCCCGGTGCTCGCGCGCCGCTTCCAGCAGTCTGTCGCACGGCACCATCACGCCGAGATCGATGACCTCGTAGTTGTTGCACTGCAGCACCACGCCGACGATGTTCTTGCCGATATCGTGAACGTCGCCCTTGACGGTGGCCATCACGACGCGGCCCTTGGCATCGCTGGCACCGTCTTTCTTGAGCGCCTCCAGGTACGGGATCAGATGCGCTACCGCCTTCTTCATCACGCGGGCGCTCTTGACCACCTGCGGCAGGAACATCTTGCCGGCGCCGAACAGATCGCCGACGTGGTTCATGCCGTCCATCAACGGCCCTTCGATCACTTCGAGCGGATGCGATGCCTGGCTGCGCGCCTCTTCGGTGTCCTCGACGACGAAGTCCGCAACGCCGCTCACCAGCGCATGGCGCAGCCGCTCTGAGACGCTCCCCTGGCGCCACGAGAGATCCTGCGCGCGCACCTTGGCCACGCCCCGATAGCCTTCCGCGAACTCGAGCAGGCGCTCGGTCGAATCGGCGCGGCGGCTGAGCAGCACGTCTTCGACCCGTTCGAGAAGATCCGGCGCGATGTCTTCGTAGACCGGCAACGCCCCGGCGTTGACGATGCCCATCGTCATACCAGCGCGGATGGCGTGGTAGAGAAAAGCGGCGTGGATCGCTTCGCGCACCGGGTTGTTGCCGCGAAAGGAAAACGACACGTTGCTCACCCCGCCGCTGATCAGCGCATACGGCAGCGTCGCGCGGATCGCGCGCACCGCCTCGAAGTAGTCGAGCGCGTAGTTGGCATGTTCCTCGATGCCGGTGGCCACCGCGAAAATGTTCGGATCGAAGATGATGTCTTCGGGCGGAAAGCCGACCTTTCCAGTCAGCAACTCGTAGGCCCGAGTGCAGACCTCGACCTTGCGCGCGGCGCTGTCGGCCTGGCCCTTCTCGTCAAACGCCATCACGATCACCGCCGCGCCGTAGCGGCGCACTTTGCGCGCCTGGGCGAGGAAGGCCTCCTCGCCTTCCTTCAGGCTGATCGAGTTGACGACGCCCTTGCCCTGGATGCACTCGAGGCCCGCTTGGATGACGCTCCACTTCGACGAATCGATGACCACCGGGACCTTCGCCACCGACGGCTCGCATGCCACCATGCACAGGTAGGTCGTCATCGCCTTCTCGGAGTCGAGAAGCCCTTCGTCCATGTTGACGTCGATCATCTGCGCGCCGCTTTCCACCTGCTGGCGCGCCACCTCGAGGGCGGTCTCGTAGTCTCCGTTGAGGATGAGTTCCGCAAAACGCTTGGAGCCGGTGACGTTGGTCCTCTCGCCGATGTTGACGAACAGCGACTCGGCCCCGATCTCGAGCGGCTCCAGTCCCGACAGACGGCAACGCGGTTCCAGTACCGGCACGCGCCGCGGCGCCACACCGGCCACCGCATGGGCAATCGCCTCGATGTGCGCAGGCGTGGTGCCGCAGCAGCCGCCGACGATATTGACGAAGCCGCTCTCGGCCCACTCGCGGATCTGCTCGGCCATGTGCTCGGGCGTGTCGTCGTATCCGCCGAACTGATTGGGCAGCCCCGCGTTGGGGTGCGCACTGACCGCCGTATCGGCCACCGCCGACAATTCCTCGACGTAGGCGCGCAGCTGCTCGGCGCCCAGCGCGCAGTTCAGACCGATCGAAATCGGCTGGGCGTGGCGCAGCGAGTAGCAGAACGCCGTGGCCGTCTGTCCCGAGAGCGTGCGCCCGCTGGCGTCGGTGATGGTGCCCGAGACCATCACCGGAAGCCGCACGCCTTCGCGCTCGAAGAAATCCTCGACCGCGTAGACCGCCGCCTTGGCGTTGAGCGTGTCGAAGATCGTTTCGATCAGCAGGATGTCGGCGCCGCCGTCGACCAGGCCGCGGATCGCTTCGGAGTACGCCTCGACCAGCTCCTCGAACGTCACGTTGCGCAGCGACGCATCGGCCACATCGGGCGACAACGAAGCAGTGCGATTGGTCGGCCCGAGCACTCCCGCCACGAAGCGTGGCCGCGACGGGTCCGCCGCCTCGACCTTGTCGGCAGCCTCGCGCGCAACCTCGGCGCCGCGCCGGTTGAGCTCGTAGACCAGTTCCTGCGCGCGGTAATCCGCCTGCGAGATCGTCGTCGAGTTGAAGGTGTTGGTCTCGACGATGTCCGCGCCCGCCTCCAGGTAGGCCTCGTGCACCGCACGGATGATGTCGGGGCGCGTCAGCGTCAGCAGGTCGTTGTTGCCAGCCAGATCACAGGGCCAGCCGGCAAACCGCTCGCCGCGATAGTCCGCCTCCGTCAGATGGTAGGTCTGGATCATGGTCCCCATCGCGCCGTCGAGCACCAGGATGCGCTCGTCGAGCAGGGCCTCCAGGCGCTGGCTGCGATGGTGTGGGTTCTTTGGGGTTCTATGCGTCACGCTGCGTCCGTCCTTCGGGCGCAAACAAGCCCGGAAGACCCTCTTCTCTAACAGTTCCGACCGTCGTTGCGACCCTGGGCGAAAGCCGTCCGAGCGTCGGGCTCTCCTCTTCAGCGAGGCTCGATGTGTTCGATAGCGAAGGCCGCCAGTTCGGCCGATGCCGCCGCCAACACCGGATAGCTGCGCTGCGCGTAGGCCAACCCTCGGCACAGCGGAAACGGCGCCGCGGAGCCCGCATCGTGCGACTGGCCGCCGAGTAACCCGCCGCCGAGCGACCGGAACACGCCGCCTGCTTCGCGCACAACCAGCGAAGCAGCGGCCAGGTCCCAGATCTTGGGCCTGGTTTCGAACGCGATGGCCGCGCTGCCGCGAGCCACTGCGACCAAGCCGTAGGCCGAGGAACCGAGCACCCTCACCTTGTAGGGCAGGTTGAGATGATACAGACGCGGCGTACGCGAGCAGCAGGCCAGAATCCCGTGAGGTCTTGCACTCGAAGGAACGCGTGCGTGGAGTCGTCGGCCGTTGAGCGTGGCGCCCTCGCCTTCTACGGCGACGTACATCTCGTCGAGGGCCGGAAAGAACAGCACTGCGGTGCGCGGAAAACCATTCACCACGCGGGCCAGGCACACGCCCCAGTGCTGCAGACCTGCTGCGAAGTTGGTGGTCCCGTCGAGTGGGTCGACCACCCACACCGATTCGCTGGCGCTGTCGTAGCGCGGCGAGAGTTCCTCGCTCAGCAGCGCGTCGTCCGGGTAGGCCTGGCCGACCGCGCGCGCGACGAGTTCGTCGGCGGCAATGTCGGCCTCGGTGACCAGCGAGTAATCGGACTTGAGCTCCGACTGGAGACTCTCGCGCCGAAAGTAGCCGAGCAACGCTTCCCCCACCTCGCGCGCCAGGGCGACGCCGAAGCGAGCGTCGACGGAAGTCGCAGGCTCAGACATCGGCCAGCCACGCATCCACCAGTGTGCGGGCGATCGCCATCGGCGGCGGGAGAAAGAGCTCGTCCGCGTGCGTCTCGCCGCGGCAGGCGCGCGCCACCGTCTCGCGCGAGAACCAGCGTGCGTCCTCGATCTCCATCTCGTCGATGTGAATGGCACTGCTGGTCGCGTCGGCGGTGCAACCGATCATCAGCGACGACGGGAACGGCCACGGCTGCGAGGAGTGGTAGCGAACCTCGCCCACCTCGATGCCTGCCTCTTCCATCACTTCGCGACGTACCGCTTCTTCGATCGTCTCGCCGGGCTCGATGAAGCCCGCCAGTGCCGAGTACATGCCGCGAGGCCACGCCGCCTGGCGCCCGAGCAGACACTGGTCGCCGCGCAGAACCAGCATGATCGCAACCGGGTTGACGCGCGGGAAGTGCTCGGCCGAGCAGGTCGCGCAGGTCCGCATCGCTCCTCCGTTGACGCTTACGGTGGCGGCTCCGCAGCGTGCGCAGAAACGGTGCGTGGAGTGCCAATCCACCAGCGCTCGCCCCTGGGCCACGACCGCACACTCTTCGCCGCTCAGTTGTACCGCGGCTGAGCGTACGTCGTAGAAGTCGGCCACGCCGTCGAGTCCGAGTTCGCGCAGCGGCTCGGCCATCGCCGAGATGTCCACCGCGAAATGCGCGACGCTGTCGCGCACGCCGAGCAACACCGCGCCTACGCTCTCGTCCATCACACTGAGCAGGCCGCGACGCGCCCAACCGATAGCCGGCCCCTGCTGCTTGACCAGGACGTTGAGGCGCCAGAACGGCAGGAATCGGCTGTCGGCGTCCTCCAGACACGCGGCGAGCCATTCGGGATCCAGGCGCTTACGAGCGACGCGGTCCAGTGGGTTTCCAGAAAATAGATTCACGCTGGTGTACGCACCCGGGGCCGCTCGGCCACCCTCGCCGGGCCGGGCGTGGACGTTAACCCGAACATTGCCGTGGGTCCATCTTTGCCTCCTCCACGCCCTTCGCGTCCTTCGCGCCCTTCACGCCGTTCGTGCCGTTCACGCCGTTCACGCCGTTCACGCCCTTCACGCCGTTCGTGCCCTTCGTGCCGATGAAGCCGTCGGTACCATTGGCACGCGATATCCTCGCGTCCATCACGGCCCCTGCCGATCCAGATATCGGTCGCCGATGGTGCGCATCAACGGCTCGCGGCCTGTGCGGCAACCAAGCTCCCACGACACCGCATCCGGTGCGTGGCCGGCGGCGTGGATGATTCCCGCGTGAATCCCATGC